>CALJMC010000035.1 GCA_937982385.1 uncultured Rickettsiales bacterium
ACATAACCTTAACACTACTCATGCCCCGTTTCGGGTAATATTAAAGGTGAGATAAACCGCTTACAGAAGGTATCATGGCAGATCCAGTTACACAAACAGCAAAAACAGTCGCAAATCGTGCGACTAAAAGTGCTGCCGCGCCTAACCCTGTAACAAGCCCTGTAAACGGCGCTGCGGGAACAGTGCCTACCAAAGGCTTCGCCAAAAACGACCCTAGAAACCCTGAAAACCCTAAAACTGCTGACCAACTTATGTCTGAGGCACAAGAAAGTAGCGTAGGGTCCGCAACCGAAAGTATAGCCGGCAAAGGAACCATGGCAGTCATGGGATGGGACTTTTTAATGAGACCCATTGGTGGCGTTGCAAGCTGGTTTGGCACACGAAGTAGCAAAGAAAACAGCCTCGGTACGCGTATCGGCAACTGGGTTAGCAACGCAAATAAAGTTTTACAAGACACGAATGCGAACAACCTTGAACGCATGGGCTGTGACACATCCAAACTAAAAGCTACCGCACAAGAGCTCGCACCAATCGAACGTCAAGCAAGCGGCGTTGCAGGACTCATTGGCAACCGACTCGGCATCACCACAGATAAAATAGCACAGCACACCCCCGAACTGAACAAACTCAGAAATGCAACATCAAGCATATCTCGGATGCTCACAGGCACACACGGCCGTCACATCGCAGATAGACTTAATGAACATGTAGAGGCGGCACATAGCCATGCACCGCATGCTGGCACAGTCTCGACCTCTGCCGAAGCCTATGAAACTGCGCTCAAAGGAATCCAAACAGAAACCGCTAATGCCCATAACCTGCTGAAAGGCGGCGCACAAGGAACCAATGCACTCTCCATTGACTTCACCAACCAGAAAAAAATCATTGATGACACCATGGGCGGAGCAAAAAAATCACGCATTCCGTTCGTAGGGAAAACAAATGGCCTCATCACAGACGCCACCAAGGCAACAAAAGGCTATGGGAACCTACGCTTTGCACAGGCACCACTTAAAACATTGGCGAGTAGCCTAAAAAGCATTCCCGCTACTATCGCCAACAAAACGACGCACTCAACAGCCTTCGACGCAACATTTGCCTTAGAAACTGCGGTGAGCAATATTAGCTTTGCCAAAGATGTTAGCTTCCATCTCAATAATTTGCGCCATATGTGTGAAGTGATGGAAGACACCAAAGAAGTGAGTAACTTCCATGTGCTATTCAGCAAAGATGTTCCCAAAGTTGTGCAACATGCCCGCAAGCAAGTCTTTGCTCAATTTGGCCCTCGTGCTGTGATTGAAGCAGCAAGTGATGTACTTACTGGTGTTGGTTTTATAAGAAGTAATTTCCTAATGATGATGCTTCCCATGGGTATTCGTATGGCAGCAGGAGCCGCCTCACCCAAGTTTAACTTGCTAAATGATTACGGCGCATTAGCACAAGCGCAAGCCAGCGGCGAACAACTTGAAGGCGCACATTACGCAAAAATTATCGCTGGCGCATCCGAAGCGGTGGCATTAGCTGGTGGTAACATGAATGGCCTTACCGTTGAAGTTGCCAAACATTATGCTAAACAACAAACACCTATTGATCAGGTTTTACGCGAAATCGAGTCAGGCCAAATGAATAAAATCGCGCTCGGGCTTCAACAAGAACGCACCACCGCTGGCATTACTGCAGGCACCATGGACCCAGAAGCACAAGCTCGTGCTGAAGCGGAACAAGAAAATTATGACGCAGCCATCGCGCGTGAAAAAAACGAAACCCCCAAAGCACAAATTGCAACGACAGAATCTGTCCATGCCTCACCAACGCAACACACGATGCAGCAACCAGCAACTAACGCTGCAATACCCACCGCTATCATGCCTAAAACTGCACAGATTCTTTCTGCCCCACAGCAGGGGATTCACTAATGGCAGTAGCAGCACCCACATATCCGATGATGAACTATAGAACCATTCCACAAGGTGCATCCCAATATGCAACAGGTAGCACTGTCGCCGCTCCCGTCTATCAAATACCCCCCACTCTGCCACATGCAGCCTATGTTGGCGCAGGCGCCGTCCAACAAGCAGGACAAGCAGCGAATGATGACGAAGACAACAAAGACATGATGACAGACCTTGCTGTCGCTGGCGGCGAAATGGCCGCATGGGCCTTACCTAAAGTAGGTATTGCAGCACCTGTTGCAACCGCCTTTAGCGCATTTGGCGCGGGCCGCGCAGCAGATAAAGGGGTTGAGGGTATGGTAAATGCCTATCGTGAAATCATTGCGGCAGACTTAAACATTCATCCTTCGCAAGTCAATGAAGCGGCATTGAGAAAATCTGCAGAACATTTAGAACCATTAAAAGATGCACTTGAAGCCTATGACGACACACGCACAGACCGTCCACTCGAAAGCCTAGCGGGCGCAGGTGCCGCAGGAGCTGCCGCACTAAGTTTTGCATCAAGTGGCGCAGCCGTGGCAGCAGGTGGTGCTGCGGTAGCAACAGGCGGAACAAGTTTACTCATAACACTTCCCGTCGGATTTGCTGCATCGTGGTTAGGCGAAAAAGCAGCATCTGGCTTACTTGGTAGCAAAGATGTAGAAGATACCGCACATGGCTATGTGCAAGAGACACTCAAACCAAAACTTGAATCAGGGCAAGGGCTCTCCTCAGTTGATATTTTCTCTGCTTACGTCAAAATGGATGACCAGCTAGCACAGCAAATCGAAACCTCAGCAGGCGATAACTGGGATGACCTCGACACGACAGAAAAAGCCTCTACATTGCTTAAAAACCACCCTAAAATGGCGCGTATCTGCGCACAAGAAGCTTATTTATGTAATACGGGCGCGCTTACACCCGAAATGGTACTATTTGCTGAACCAGCACAAATTGAACAAACCATGCAAATAGCGCAACAACGCCCTCAAATGCATGTGCAGAAATCCTATCCTGCGCAAGTGGGGATGATGCCTCAAGCTGTGATGAACCAACAGGCTACGAATCAACCGATGCACCCACCCATGCCACAAATCATGACCTCAGGCGCGCAAGTGCAACCGATGATGCTGCAACAAGTGCAACGATAACATTCACCCTTCCGCAGACAGATTCTCTCTTATAACCTGACGCTACATCGCATCAGATAAGAGGTACATCATGAGTTTTTCCGATATTCGTTTTCCCGAATCCATTGCTTATGGCTCCAGCGGCGGACCACTCTTTTCCACCGACATTGTCACCACTGAGAGTGGACATGAACGCCGCAACAGCAATTGGAGTGTGGCGCGTGCGCGCTATAATGTGGCACATGGCGTCAAAACAAAACAACAGATGGATGCACTCATTGCCTTCTTCCGCGCCCGCAAAGGACGTGCTTTGGGCTTTCGCTTCAAAGATTGGAGCGATTATCAATGCATGAATGAACAGTTAGCGATCGGCGATGGGTCTACGACACAGTTTCAAATGGTGAAGCATTATGCGAGTGGGGACGACATACAAATACGTAAAATAACACGTCCCACTATCGACAATTTTACTATATATATCAATCAACAAACGCTGTCATCCGGCTATATTCTAGACAACAGCACAGGCATCATTACTTTTGACACCGCACCCGCAACAGCTAGCGTTATCACCGCCGATTTTGAATTTGATGTGCCCGTTCGCTTTGATTCAGATGCAATGGAAACCTCGCTAGACGCCTATGGCATTCACTCATGGGCAAATATTTCCTTAATAGAAATTAGAGAATAATGTCATCAAACCGTCATAATTGTAGCCCTCAAAAGTTGCTATACTATACATGGTAGAATTTTATAGGAAAAATATGACGGAGCAGACTCCTCACAACTTATTACATGTAAGCGCGACCCGAGTGTCGTCGCCAGAGGATGCTGCACAATTATCTCCATTATCAACAGTCACAGAAAATACACCCCCCACACAGGCACTGCGTGACTATGAGTCACTCGCACTTATCAGCCAAGAAATGAACAAAGAACACCGCTATCTCGCAGATAAGCGCGCACAAGCACAATCAAGCAAGAGCTTCTATCAAATGGGCGCTGGCGCACTTGGTGGAGTGGGCGCAGGTGCATTTTTCTATAAAACACGCAATAAGTTCGATGAAATGATTGAACGCAAAGCGAATGAGATAGCCAAGGTTGCAACTGAACATGCCTCTCCCTATAAATTCATATCACAAATAAAGAGTGCAAGAATAGGTGGAAGACTTGGCAGTGAAGAAATTGAGAGACTCACGGACAGAGCATTACTTTTTTTCTGCCCTGAAGAGCATGCTAAAGCATGCAGGGAAGATGTTAAAACCATAGTGACTAAAACGTCACACCGCCCAGAAGGCGAAGCTATTCGCGACATGTTAAATAAACTTACCAAAGAGAATACACTGCTTGCAGAGTTCCAAAATAATTTTAATAAAGCGTTCACTATTAATGATCTATCGGTCAACACGAAGACTTTAGAACGCAGATCAGACCTAAACGATTTACTCAAAAATGTACAAAAAGAAATTGAACCCGTACTCAAAGAGATGAATTTATCAGCAGATTCTATAGAGAAAACAAAAAAATATTTTCGAGCGACGATAAAAGATGAGTTCCCTCCAAAACTCACACAAATTAGAGCAACACTAACAAAAGATTTTGCCCATAACATACATAAACCTGCTTGGCAAATAGGGTTGGGAGCGGGTGCCATTGTCGCAAGCACAACGCTTGGAAGTCTCGCCTATAATTTTCTCCATAACAAAGATAAGCAAGAAATTAAGAAAACAGAAGAAAAGATAGATACTTTGGGTAATGCATTTGAACTTTTTAATGCTCCAAACACAACCGTTGAGGCGTCTAGTGATGTAAGCCTCGAAAAACTCGTTAACAGCGCTGAACATACAACCGCCCCTTCTCACACCGTTTAATCATACGACGTTAGAAACCGAGGCGAGTACAAGAGAAACAATCCCCCCTTCCCGTTCTGCTTTGACAACCTCATGCTTAGCTCTCACCTTCACTAGACAGAGAGTATCCAACATGAAAAAATTATCTCCCGCTTTAGAATCTCATATTTTATCTGGTGTCACAAAACTCATCACCTGCTGGAAACTCACACGCCGCGACGGCACCATCATGGGGTTCACCGAGCATGATCAGGACATTACACTAGATACACTCACCTACAAAGCGGCGACAGGCTTCACCCCCACTGCCATTGCCACCTCCTCCGAACTTGGCGTGAACAATCATGATATTGAAGGCATGCTAAGCGATGAGAGTATCACGGAAGACGATATTTATGCGGGACATTATGACTATACTGAAGTTGAAGTGTTTCAAGTGAACCACCAAAACCCCGAATCGGGCCGCATTATACTCAGCACAGGATGGCTAGGCGAGATCAGCATCCAAAACGGACGATTCATCGCAGAAGTTAGAGGACTCACGCAACAGCTTTCCACACGCATTGGTGAGTTATATAGCCCTTTTTGTCGCGCAGGTTTTGGCGATGACCGATGTGGCATCAACCTCAATAACCACAGTGTGACTGGCACCGTCACAGCAAGCACATCACGCCATCACTGCACTGACGACAGCCGCAGTGAAGTGAGTCAATTCTTCACCTTCGGAAGCATAACTTTCACCAGCGGGGCGAATAATGGCATCTCTGTCGAAGTTAAGCTGTTTCAACAAGGTGGCGACATCACATTATCCCTACCCACAGCTTATGACATTACGGTAGGCGACACTTACACAATGAGCGCAGGATGCGACAAACGCTTCAGCACGTGCCGCGACCGCTATGAGAACACCATCAATTTTCGTGGCGAACCGCATATACCTGGGCTGGATAAAATATTGCAGACTTCAAGCACCCGCAGTGTCTAAAACGAACTTATAATCCATAAAAAATTAGTTTTACTATTGAACTACGTATTTTTAGTATAAAATCATAGAATGAAAACATTCATATTTGCAATTTTACAAGGTATGGGATCTATCTTGTCTGTCAATTCGGCAGCACTTTATCGCTACCCGCACCGTCAATCAGGTGAAGCACTGCGTGGTGATTGGTTGAGAATAGGCAAAGACATTGAAAATGCATGGGATGAGAATGATGACTAATCACACCAACAAATCCAAAAAGAAACCCTACACCGCCCCCAAAAAGACGGTAGAAATACTACCCAACCCCGAAACACTCGAAGCCTATAATTATGTTGTCGAGGGTTCCGCAAAACAAATTCTTGATATGTTTGAGCGCGAACAGCAACATCGTCACGAATGGGAAGCCTCCGCGCTTAAAGTCCATCGCATCAGCTCAGTATTGGGCCAAATACTCGGCTTTCTGATCGCCATTGCTATTTTCGTGTCGGCAAGTGTCATCGGTGTGTATGGAAGCACCACCACTGCAGCCGTCATCTGGGTGTTTGGGCTGTCAATCATTGTGATGAGTTCACTCGTTTGGGCCTATGCACGTACGATTGGACAGCGTCCACTCTTCTCCCGCCCGACCATGCGCACACATTTCCGTCCCGAAAAACGCAGAAGCACCGACGTCACCTAAACACGCTATTATAAATGTTGTTATGTGAAGTGACTAAAGCATCTCATCAATAGTGCGCATAACGGCACGACCAAGAATACGCGTCGTCTCTTTGTTAAGCATTTTGACAGGAACCCCCTCACGCGAAGAAATAGCAAGCCATATATCACCTTCTTCCTGCAAACGCCTCAGCAGCAAGCCATCCTGCGAGCCAATAAGAAAAACATGACCTTTCTGCGGAATAGTCTGAGCACCATCAATAAGGACACGATCCCCTTTACTAAAATCAGGTTCAACAGTGTCACCATCAGCTTGAATAAAGAACAACGCATTATGTGATTCTTTTTCCTTAAGGTTCACACTCTCACGACTCATCACAATAACATCAACTTTGTCCGCATTTCTTATGTCCCACGCACTATCAGATGAGGCTGCATAAAGCGGAATGCTGACATGATGCTCTGTAGACGTCTTGAATAATGGCATCTGAGCATCATAGTCCCGTGCGGCATTATCGCTGAACCCCTTCAGCACACCCGATTGCAACTGCGCTGGCGTAATATCAACTGCCGCGGCAAGCTTTTTAACGGTTGAATAATGCAAGGTCTCCGTTCTACCTTTCAGCAAGGCACGAAGTGACCCCTCAGATACACCAGCCTGAATTGCCCAACCATTAACGCTGAGCTTTTTCTCCTTTAGCACGAACTGTATATTGTCGCGCAGAGGATTAATCTGTGAATAGTTTACCATTGTTAATCTATTACGATAAAAACTGTACATCTCCTATAGCATAGTTATACGAATAAAGTGATTGACATAACGTATGGATATACGAATAATTAGCAAAGCGTATTATATAGGAACACTCACATGGCTGACCAAGATGCCTTTTATCAAAAAATGTGCCGTCAATTACTACAAAAAATGTTTGAAACAACACCCACTCCCTCTTCCAGATGGATTCAAGAATTATCACATGAAATGACAGAGGGCTTGAGCCACTTACCGAATAGGAACATATTTAACAGTCTCAAAAACAATGAGTGTACCATTGAGAAAACTAAAACCACATTACTCACTGACAAGCTGATACATGACACCACCAGAATATCAGAACATTACGCCAAAAAATCCTCTGCCCTAACGCTACGTCCGAATGACTTATCATTCATTTTTAATGTTCCTAAACGATTGCGCTTGCTGGCATCCGCCTATCGAAAGATTCAAACGAAACTTCCGAACTGCAACATCTCTACTAGCCAACGTGAAAAAGCGGATACGGCCTGTGGCGACTGCATTGCAGATATAAATAAAATATGCATCTCATTTGTGCAGATTGGGTATGAACTTGTACACGCCACAGGAGGCGATGAAAGAAATGCCTATATGATGTTTCTTGATCCTCACATTGCCATTACGAATGCCCCTGACATAACCACAAAAATTGAATGAGAGACCCGCACATAATAAGGAGTATGTACATTCTCCCCTTCCTGCACCATTTAGATACAAATAAC
>CALJMC010000036.1 GCA_937982385.1 uncultured Rickettsiales bacterium
CAATATTATGGCGGTGCTGGATACAAACACAGATGCCATGGTAAATGTTGATGAAATCAAAGAAGCGATGTCAAAAGGAAAAATTAATTCTATTGACGCTATTGATGGCACAAGCGCGACCATTGATGACATCAAAATTTCCCTCGATACGCCTAATGCTACACTACGTGATCGTGAAGCAGGAGCAGCGCGCTAGCCTAAATCATTTTATGCATTATAAACGCGCCTATCAGTGAACCATCGGGGTTTTGGTAGGCGCTTTTTATTTTGCCTACCGTTTCAAAGCCGCGCTTTTGCCATAATTTGATGGAGGCGAGGTTGTTTTCTAGCACCATATTAAACTGGATGGCGTGATAGTTGAGCGTTTTTGCTTGGGCTAACATATGATCTGCTAGGACTGAGGCGATGCCTTTGCCGCTATGCGCTTCAGCTATCATAAACCCTGCATTGGCGGTGTGTGACGCTGGGCCCGCATTGTTGGGCTTAATGTAATAAGTACCAACAATCTCATCCTCCAGCTCAGCGACAAACACCTTAGCTTTTCCACCGTTAAACCAGATATTTTGAAGTTGTTCTTTGGTGGCGTCTAGCGGATATGGATAGGTCTCACCCGCACGCACAATAGACTCGACAATATGCCATATCGCGTCAAACTCATCATATGCTAATTCACGAATTTCCATTTACGCGAGCGCCTCATATGCTGGGAGAGTTAAAAATTCTGCAAAATCATCGGCTATCACTAGGTCCGTCATTAGCTTGGCAGCCTCAACAAATGGTAATATATCACCATATTCCGCTTCAATATCAGCGAGTTCTTCTGCAATAATACGCGTGAGCATCGGGATATCAATATTCTCAGAAGTAGCCGTAATGATGCCTGATTCATGATGCGCCCATTGCCAGAGCTGTGCACGTGAAATTTCGGCTGTTGCCGCATCTTCCATCAGATTATTAATCGGCACACAGCCGTTTCCGTTCATCCAAGACGCAGTATATTGAATCGCGACATTAGCATTCATACGCAGCCCTGCCGCGGTAATGTCACCCTTTGGAACGGCGATTAAGTCTGCCGCACTCACTGACACATCCTCGCGTAAGTTATGCAGCTGATTCGGCGTTGGCATATGTTTATCGAACACCTCCATCGCGATAGGAATCAGACCCGGATGTGCCACCCATGTGCCGTCATGCCCATTTCTAGCCTCACGTTCTTTATCAGCGCGTACCGCCGCAAAGGCTTTATCATTGGCGGCATCATCATTCTTTACAGGTATTTGCGCAGCCATCCCGCCCATCGCAAATGCACCGCGCTTGTGGCAGGTTTGAATCAACAACTCGGAATACGACTTCAAGAAATGTACCCCCATCCCCACTTGCGCTCTATCGGGTAGGACGAACTCAGGGCGGGCATGGAATTTTTTGATGAAGCTGAATATATAATCCCAACGTCCACAATTAAGCCCTGCAATATAGTCTTTCAAGGCGTAGAGAATCTCATCCATTTCAAACACAGCGGTGATGGTTTCAATCAACACTGTTGCTTTAATCGTACCATGAGTGATGCCTAGCTTCGCCTCAGCATAGGAAAAGACATCATTCCACAACTCCGCTTCTTGATGTGATTCTAGCTTGGGAATATAAAAGAATGGCCCTGTCCCGTTCGCGGACATATGCGCCGCATTATGAAAAAAGAATAAGCCGAAATCCATCAACGCACCTGGTATAGGCTCATCATTAATAGAAATATTTTTATCATTTAAATGCCAGCCGCGCGGGCGAACAATCAATGTCGCCGTCTCATCATTCAGCGTGTAGTGCTTGCCCTTTTCATTGGTAAATTCGAGTGTGCCGCGCGCCGCCTCACCCAACGCAATCTGCGCTTCCATCACACGCTGCCATGTTGGGCTGAGGGAATCCTCAACATCCGCCATAAACACTTTTGCACCTGAATTGAGCGCATTAATTATCATCTTCGGTTCGGCTGGGCCTGTGATTTCTACACGACGGTTTTGAAGCGCTTCAGGAATGGGAGCTACCTTCCAGTCACTGCCGCGAATATGTGCTGTGTCCTCCAAGAAATCAGGATTCCATCCATTGCTGATACGCGCCTGACGCACTTCGCGCTCTGCCAGCAAGCTCAAACGACGGCCATTAAACTGCTGATGCAATGCAAAGATAAATGCCTGTGCATCTTCTGTTAAAATCGCCTCATACGCAGGGATCATTTCGCCGTGGATGGTCAGTGTCATAATTTCCTCATCTCTCTTTGTGATGAGAAGAGATTACGGCGTGCGCCGCAGAAAATCAACAACGCTCTTGCATGGCACGCACCATCTCCCTACTATTAGAATCCTATGGAATTTTTAAAACGCATCTATCACAGCTTTCAACAAGCGATTTATGACACGGTCATGGCACATGATGGCGTTGAGCATGCTGGCTATCTCGCCTTTTTGGGCATGCTGGCATTGTTCCCGTTTTTGGTATTCCTCGTTGCCATTGCAGGGTTTATAGGGCAAGGCGAAGCGGGGGCGCAGTTCATCTCGTTGATCATGACCAATTTGCCGCCAAAAGCCGCGGCAGCTTTAGAGCCACGCATTGCTGAAATTACCTCTGGTCCACCACAAGGGCTCCTCACCGTCGCGATTCTGGGCGCCATTTGGACGGCCTCCTCAGCTGTGGAGGGGACGCGCACCATCTTAAACCGCGCCTATCGTGTCAGCACCCCGCCCTCTTATTGGTTCAGACGCACGATGAGTATTGTTCAATTACTCTTTTTCACCACGATATTGGTACTAGGAATGCTGTTGCTGGTCTTTGCACCCATTGCAATAACCGAGCTTGAGCATATTTTTGATTTCTCACTGTCACTAAAAGAGAATGCTTCGTGGAATAATACGATTTTGATGCTCTCAGGCTTTGCGATGTTCGCGGTAGTGGCGAATCTCTATTATATTTTGCCTAATATTAAACAGCGTTTAAGCAACGTATTGCCCGGCGCCGCCATTGTGGTAGCACTCTGGGTGGGAGCTGCCTCGCTTTTCTCCATCTATCTATCAAAATTCGACCAAGTGAACCTCATTTATGGCTCGCTCGGCGGTATCATCGCTACGCTCATTTTCTTCTATATCATTAATTTGATTTTCATCTTCGGCGCTGAATTCAATTATCATCTCGCCAATGCGCGCGGTGAGGAGATTGAAGAAAAAGAACATGCCGACGAATAATAACCTCTTCCCGTATTAATCAAATATATTTCATAGTGGTCACGAGGGCAATATGTCCGCGCCAGCCTTGAGCTTGGCTAAAGTAATCGCCTATTGCTGAGCGCAGGAGCGTGGAGCCGGGGCAAAGAAAGAGCACCCAAATGAACGACTTAACAGCAAAGAAAATAAGCGAAGCAGCGCAAAAAGAACTCGATACATTACTCAAAAAGTTTGAGGATGATTTTGCCAAAACCATTGAGCGTATTAGCACATTGGATATTGTGGCAGGCTCCCCTGCACTGGTCAATACGGGCGAACAGAACACAACCGGTGATGACATACGCGCCCTTCTTACGCACGTCCTCAATCAACAATTCAAGCGCCAGAAAACGCCCTTAGAGCGACAGGTTAACCACGTTGGAGGACAGGTTTTTAACACCGTCTTCTCAACCTTCTTTGGAGAAGATATACGTACACCCGATTTTAATCCGTCAGCAAACCCATCCATGCGTCTGTCGCAAAGCCAAATTGCAGCGGATATATTTTCGATAATTTCACGTAGCGGACGCAACAGCTAAGCTTGATAACGATAAAATGCTAACTGTGTTTTTCCGTAGGTTTTTTGTTTGATCAGCGCAAGCTTCGGATGTTCAGGCACTTCGTCATGGATAGCCTGCTCCACCACCACCATAGCATTGGGCTTGAGCCATTCTGATTTCACCAATGATTTTAGCATTCGATTGGGAAAATCCTTGCTGTAGGGCGGGTCAAGAAACACGACACTCACGGGCATACGCGCGGGCGGCAACATCGTCGCATCTGCTTTTATGAAGCTAGCATTTTCATCTTCATCCAGACTCGTGACATTCTCTTTAGTTAAGTCCAGCGATTTGCGGTTTTGATCCACAAACACCACATTCCCTGCACCACGTGATAGAGCTTCTAGGCCGAGCGTCCCGCACCCGCAACAAATATCTGCTACCACTTGTCCTTGCAGCAATGAATCATCGTCACCTGCAGGCTCAGCATGCATGACGACATTGAAAATCGCTTCACGCACCATGGATGAGGTTGGACGAATATCCTTACCATCAGGCGTCTCTATTCTTCGTTTTCTATGTTTTCCTGCTGTGATGTGCATATAGATATTCCTACAAATTAAAATTTTCTACAGGGTTTTGCACTTCTGATACTGTGCCTGAGATGAGTTGTCCAAGATGAAATGGCCCAAAGCTTACACGAATCAAACGGCTCACAGGGCAGTCAATATGCTCGAACATGCGACGAATTTCGCGGTTTTTTCCTTCAACCAAGACCACTTGATACCAACAATTCCGACCCTTTTGGCTTTCTAACGTAATCTCTGCGGGGGCAAAGGTAAACCCTTCAATGGTCGCACCTGCACGCAACTCATCTAGCTCTTCTTCGGTTGGCTTGCCGTAAATTCGGACACGATAGGTTCGTTTCCACCCCAGTGACGGGTGCGACAATTTTCCTGCTAATCCTCCATCATTCGTGAGTAATAGCAAACCCTCACTATTCATATCAAGCCGGCCCACAGACACGACGCGAGGCAGCTTCTTAGGAAGATGGTCAAAGACGGTATCACGCCCTCTGTCATCGTTATGTGAGGTTATCAAACCTACCGGTTTATGATAGAGCCACAACCGTGTGCTGGTCAGACGCTTCAATGGCCGGCCATCCACCACTACATGGTTGGCAGAGGTCACCTTAAAGGCAGGGGTGTCCAGCACATGGCCATCCACTTTCACACGCCCATCTTCTATCATACGCTCGGCTTCGCGGCGCGAACAGACACCCGAATGGGCTATAAATTTAGCGATGCGTTCGCCCTCATCCATATTATTTTCGTCACTCATGATGCTACTTTCTTGTTTTTCGCGCGATAGGCCGCACTAGCCTCGACGAATGCTCTACAAATTTTATCATCGGCTTCGCTCACGCGGTATTCAGGATGCCACTGCACGCCCAAACAAAAGGGATGCTCACTCACTGATAATTCAATGCCTTCAATCACACCATCAGGTGCGGTACTATTAATCAGCACGCCTTCAGCTACTGCGTCAACGGCTTGGTGATGCGCGCTATTAACGCCAGCTTCCAAGCTTCCAACAATGCTGTGCAGCAACGTACCTTCAACAATCGCGATGCTATGCCCCACCTCGTCACGCGGATTAGACTGCTCATGCTCAAGCGCGTTCTCGATGCTGTCAGGGATATGCTGAATGAGCGAACCACCCAACACCACATTAAGAAGCTGCTGCCCACCACAAATGCCCAAAATCGGCATCTTGCGGTCAATCGCACCCTTCGTCACTGCCCATTCAAAGGCAGTACGGTTTTCTTTCAATTCCACGGTGTCATGCTGCGATGTTGCGCCATACATTGATGGCGGCACATCAAACGCTCCGCCTGTGATAATCAGCCCATCCATCATATCGAGATAGTCATCTGCAAGATCAGGCTCATGCGGCAAACCAAACGGCACTGCACCCCATCTGCTTACACACTGGGTATAATTCTCACGAATCGCAAACCATGGTTTTTTGGAGTAAGTTTCTTTAGTTTCGTAATCGAGTGAAAACCCGATGATTGGCTTGGTCATGATATATCCTATAAACATTCGTAAAGACTGAGCAGATAGCCTTCATTATCGGGGTTGGTGTAGCGACTCCTGCGGACGTATACCAAGAATATGGCAAATAGCAAGGGTGAGGCGCGCACGATTGAGCGTATAGAAATGAAACTCATCCAAACCGGCTTGACGCAATAGGCGACATTGCTCAGCCGCAACAGACGCTGCAATCAAATTACGAAGCTCGGGATTGGCATCCATCCCCTCAAATAAATGAGCGAGCCAGTTTGGCACAGTGGAGCCGCACATTTTACTAAAGCGTTTAAGTTGCCCGAAGTTGGTCACAGGCAAAATACCCGGTACAATTGGCACGTCAATGCCCGCTGCACGCACTTTTTCATAGAAGCGTAAGAAAATATCCACATCGAAGAAATATTGCGTAATCACGCGGGTCGCGCCGGCCTCCACTTTGCGTTTTAGATTATCAATATCTGCATCTAAGTTCGACGCCTCGGGATGCCCTTCGGGATAGCCCGCCACGCTAATCTCAAAATCTCCAATTTTTTGCAACCCTTCGACAAGATCCGAGGCATATTCATAGCCACCTGGGTGAGCTTGGAATCCTTTATCATCAGGCGCATCACCACGCAGCGCTACGATATGCTTAATGCCGACCTCAAGATAGGATTCTGCAATCTCCTGAATTTCTGCCTTTGAGGAACCCACACAGGTCAGGTGCGCCGCCGGACGCAAACCTGTCTCAGTCGCTAAACGCTTCACGGTATTATGCGTTCGTTCGCGCGTCGTGCCGCCAGCGCCATAGGTCACCGATACAAAAGCAGGGTCTAGTGGTTCCAAACGCCCCACAGCCAACCATAATTTAGCTTCCATCTCAAGGTTTCGTGGAGGGAAAAACTCGAATGACACACGTGATGGTGCAACTGAGAATAACTCTTTGAGACTCTGAATTGTCTCGAATGCGGGAGCATGAGCCATATTAATTCCTTGTAAGCTATATCGTTTTTTGTTGCTTAATAGCGACAAATATGAGAGTAAAAACAAGTAATATGCAACTCTTATCTTAGTTTCTTCAGACAAAATTAAGTAAATATGGCATATCTAAACCTGTTATGCTTAGCCACGCTCAAATGAGAATGATATAAATATGATGACGAAAACATTTAAATGCATGATTGCAGCTTCAGCAGCCCTCGCGCTTGTAGCTTGCTCCTCTTCTGGGAAAGATACTTCTGACCCGTGGGAATCCATGAACCGTTCTATCTTCGGCTTCAACGAAGAGTTGGATGATTATGTGCTCGGACCTGTCTCCTCAGGCTATGTTGCAGCAGTGCCTGAGACAGCCCGCATAGGCGTGACCAACGCACTTAGTAATCTCCGTCAGCCTTGGACATTTGCTAATAGTGTCTTGCAACTTGATGCCGCCAACGCCGCTGGTTCCTTTTGGAGCTTCTTGCTGGATTCTACTTTTGGTATTGGTGGACTTTATAATTTCACAGAACGTCATACGGACTTAAACGTACGCACTGAAGATTTTGGTCAGACGCTCGGCTATTGGGGTGTACCGCAAGGTCCTTATCTCGTCTTACCAATTTTCGGACCATCTGGAGTACGTGATGCAGTTGGTACGGTGGCAAACATTGCACTTGATCCTGTAAACCATGTAGGCAATGTGCATTCGAACAATGTGGATAATGCTCTCATCGTGCGGACTGTGGCCTCCGCCATTGATACGCGTGCTGGGCTTACACCTGTAATTAACAGCATATATGATACGTCTTTCGACCCCTACGCTACATTCCGCAGCGGCTATCTACAACGACGCAACGCATTGGTTCATAACGTTAAGTAACTTGAAATATGGACTTTTGCGTTTATATGCTATAATAGACGTATCTGTTATTCTAAATTGCTGGAGATCTATAATGGCAAAATACACCTATATAATGTTAATGGTTCTGATGATTGGATTCACCAGCATCGCTCAACCCGCGCACGCTGAGTCTGCGGAAGACTTCATCACCACTATCGGTCAAGACGTACTTAAGATCGCCTCTAACAAAGGGCTGAATGCAGCTGGCAAAGAACAAAAGCTCTCGAGCATGTTCAAGAGAAATATTGATTTTAAGTGGATTGGTGGATTTGTTCTGGGCAAGCACAAGCGTGCGGCATCACCAGAGCAATTAACACGCTATAACAAAGCCTATGAAAACTTCATTGTAAAAAGCTATGGTAGTCGCTTCAAAGATTACGCAGGCGAAACATTCAAGATTATTTCAAGCAACTCCGCTAGTGCAGAGAAGTCTATCGTTAAAACGGAGATTGTACGCCCTGCAGAGTCGAATATATTGGTGGATTACAAAGTGAAAAAAGCGGGCAACAGCTTCAAAGTCTATGACATTATCGTCGAAGGCGTGAGCTTGATTACGACGCAGCGCTCTGAGTTCAACTCAGTGATTACGCGCAAAAGCCTTGATACGCTTATCAAAGCATTAGAAAAGAAGGCATAGCACGCTAACTACGTCCTTGTCCTTGCCCCTGCCCTTTGCCTTGTGATTGTGACACCGCATTTTCTACAAACTTACCCGCAATGTTCAATCCTTGTGCTGCAAAGCGTTTCACCGTATCGCGTGCTTCTTCATAGACCGCCAACTGCGAGGTCGCAAAATTCATGCTGGCTGTATCAATCGCGCTCTTCTCTTCCGCCATAATACCCTGCATTTCTTTGAGTTTGGCAATCAGCGCTCTCATTTCACGCGTGGCAGGTTTGCCTTTGCTGAGTATGGTTGTCAGCAAATTGCGTAAATCATCATGCTCGAGCATATCAGCAGCAGCCAACACCTCATCCACACTCACTGAGCCATTCTCAACGCCTGCAATCATCCCAGCCATATCATTACATTCGGTCGCCAACATATCGGCTTCTTCAGAACGAATCTGGACATTATCATCCATTTTCTCCGCTAAGATTGCGACAAACATCACAGTATAATCTTTGTAGAGCTTGGCAAGTTCGAGACGTATTTCACGCGGAGGACGCGATTGCGCGGCGCCGCCACCCACCTCTCCTAGTTCCGACGATGTCGCATAATGCTGCGCCCCACGACCGGCGTGGAGCGGCTTGGCTTGAATATTACGCAAGATACTCACATCATAGGCAATACGCTCAGGGGCTAACCTGTCATATTTGCTGTAAGGGTCGCCCTCACCTGCGCTGAGCGCACGCACCGCGTCATGATAATATTCAATGCGCGGGCGAAAATCACCCTCCGCACCAAAGATGTCATGGGTCACTTCCATATGGCGAATTTGCTGGAAATGCGAATCCATGATGGAAATCAATGCTTGTATTTCAGAGGTAGATACCATAGTGACGTGTTTATTCTGCTTAATTTTACCCAGCAAGTTTATCATATGAAACCGCCACTCGCCATCTATATTCACTGGCCATTTTGCAAATCGAAATGTCCCTATTGTGATTTCAACAGTCATGTCCGTGAGGATGTAGAGGTTGCACGCTGGAAATCTGCACTACTCGCCGAGCTACAGCACATGGCAAAAACGGTCGGAACTGACTATGATATCTGCAGTGTTTTCTTTGGTGGTGGCACCCCATCGCTCATGCCGCCCGAGCTGGTTGCAGCCCTCATACAGGAAATTGGCAGATTATGGAATGTCGACACCAACACGCTCGAGATCACACTGGAAGCCAACCCCACCTCCTCAGAAGCTGAAAAATTTAAGGGTTTCCGCGCAGCTGGTGTGAATCGTCTGTCACTTGGCGTACAATCGCTAAATGCGGATGCACTCTCTTTCCTTGGACGTGAACATTCATCAGGTGAAGCGCTTAAAGCTGTTGAAATGGCATCAGACATATTTGACCGTCATAGTTTTGATCTTATTTATGCTCGCCCAGAGCAAACGCTCGCTGAATGGGAAAATGAATTACGCCGTGCGCTGCCTTATGCCAAAGGGCATCTCTCGCTCTATCAGCTCACCATCGAGCAAGGCACAGCATTTCAGCACCTCTATAGTAAAGGTAAATTGTTAATGCCAGAAGATGGGCTAGCTGCCGATTTTTATCAGCTAACCGCTGATATCTTGGCTGAGCATGACATCTATGCCTATGAAATCTCAAACTACGCGAAAATGGGAGATGAGTGTCGTCATAACATTGCCTATTGGCAGGGTGATGATTATATCGGTGTTGGACCTGGTGCGCATGGTCGCATTCATAGCCTTGACGGACAAGCCCGCGCCACCTCCACTCTCAAAAGCCCTGAGCGATGGTTATCCTCGGTTGAAAAAGACGGTCACGGAATCGAAGTCAACACCCCCTTATCACCCACCGACAGAGCAGACGAATTACTGTTAGCAGGGCTGAGATTGGCTGCTGGAATTAATTTAACGTCGTTCAATAATTCTATTGGTAATGATATATATCAATATATTAACAAGCAAGAGCTCACAAAACTTATTGATATGGGCATGATGGAAATCTCAGACGACCATCTCAGAACCACCCATCACGGCACGCTCCTAATTGATAGTATTTTGGGTAAGTTATTGGATTAATTATTGCCCCTGCTCCAGACCTGCCGTCTTCCGCAATAGGTGACCACTTCGCGGGTGATGGCTCGCTCGGTCTCCTGACCTCGTAGCATACACCACATTCCACCTCAACTACTCCCTAAACGCTCTTGGCGCAGGTTCAACTTCTTTAAAGCCTTCTGGCGCAATTTCTATCAGCGACAATGCACGTTCACACACGCCCTGCAAACTACAACGGAACAAGCCATTGGCCGAGCCATAATAGCCTTTTGCAGCGGTAATGTTAGCCGCAGTGAATTGCGGACCACCTTTCATATTCGCCAATGCAATAGCAAGTGATGCTGCATCATAACCTAAACTTGCGATACGCGGCGGACGGTAGCCATATTGCTGCATAAATCGGCTTTGAAAGCCCTTATATGCACGCATCGGCGTCGATGCAAAGAGCCCGCCATAAAGATTCTTATTAAAGAGGAGCGTTTCATCATCCCATTTCCCCGTCCCCAACAATTTCACATTTTTGCTCGTCGCGCCATAATTAGCCAACCGCTCAATGATATATTCAAGCTTGGAGCCACCTTCCGCAATCATAATAGCATCAATCTTTTTGAAGGTGCTTTTACC
>CALJMC010000037.1 GCA_937982385.1 uncultured Rickettsiales bacterium
CACCCAGCCATATTCCACCGCAGCATGATAGGCCGCAATAGAAGCAGTCGTGAGATACGACAACGCAGCTACAATCAGCATAAACCCAAAGAGCGGTTTGTTGCGTTTTTTCCATGCCAACAGACCAACAAGCCCCGCCACAATCGCCGCCACATACGGCCAGCGTTGCATAATGCACAAATCACACGGATGCAGCCCAAAACCATATTGCGAAATCAGCGCCATTCCCAGCGCCGTCTGCGCAAACAGCACACTCACAAGATGCGGCATATTGAAAAGTTTTTTAATCATGCTAGCTAGTAAACCATTGACAGCGTTGTTTGTCTATCTATGATGCGCGAATTGGTGCCTTCTTTTAATGCCTCTGTGGCGGAATTGGTAGACGCGCCGGATTCAAAATCCGGTTCCTTCGGGAGTGGGAGTTCGATTCTCCCCGGAGGCACCATTTTCTTACTTAATATGCAGCACACAAATGAGCGTAAAAAGCCTTCGCGCTGTGTCAAAATCGATGCGGATTTTGTCTTGTAGTAGGTCGCGGAGCATGGTGGAGCCTTCATTGTGGATTCCTCGGCGCCCCATGTCGACTGCTTCTACTTTGTAGGCATTGGATGATTTTACAGCATCAAAATAGCTCTCGCAGATTAGGAAGTAATCTTTGACGATGCGGCGGAACGGCATGAGGGTCAACGTTTCAAGATGGACATTGTCATTGGCGTCCGTCATTCCAAATTGAAGACGATTATCAGTCACGCCAAGATGCAGCTTATAAGGTCCTTCATTCATCTCGACGGGGTCAAACTGGTTTTCTTCGAGCAAATCACGAATGGCGGTTGCACGCTCACTTTCCACCTCGGGCGCACGGCGGATGATAGTCCCCTCGTCCAACGTCAATGCAGCAATATATTCACTATTAGGCATAGCTAATCTTCCAGTCGCACGCGCGCCGAAAGCGCATGTGCCGTGAGTCCTTCATTATCTGCCAGTGTGGCAGTTGCCTCAGCAAGATGCAAGAATCCTGCCTTACTGCATTCTATAAGGGATGATTTCTTAATAAAATCATAAACACTTAAGCCCGAAGAGTAGCGCGCAGCTTGCGTGGTCGGAAGGACATGAGATGGCCCTGCGACATAATCACCCACAGCTTCAGGCGTATAGCGACCCAAAAATATTGCTCCGGCATTATGAATCTTTTTAGTCATATCACGTGGATGTTCCACCGCTAGCTCCAAATGTTCTGGAGCGATGTTATTGATGAGCGGGATGGCATCATCCATGCTGTTCACTACTAAACATAAACCATAGTTTTTGATGGATGCGGTGGCGATTTCCTTGCGAGAAAGGTCTTTTAGAATGTCTGAGATAGCAGCATCTACAGCATCTGCAAAGGCTGCATCATCAGTGATTAAAACCGACTGCGCATTTTCGTCATGCTCGGCTTGGCTGAGCAAATCAGCGGCAATCCAGCGCGGGTTATTTTGTGCATCTGCCACCACTAAAATTTCAGATGGCCCGGCGATGGTGTCAATCCCCACCTTGCCAAACACCTGGCGTTTGGCTTCCGCGACATAGGCATTTCCGGGGCCAACAATTTTATAAACGGGGCTGATGCACGCCGTGCCATAGGCCAGTGCAGTCACTGCCTGCGCCCCACCGATTTTATAGATTTCATCAACGCCCGCGAGTTTTGCCGCCACCAACACAGAGGGATTAATCACCCCATCTTGCGCGGGAGCAACCATCACTAAACGTTTTACGCCCGCGACCTTTGCAGGAATCGCATTATGCAACACGCTCGATGGATAGGACGCCTTACCACCCGGCACATAAATGCCAACATCGGTAATCGCGTTCCATGTCATGCCAAGACGATTGCCAACAGAGTCAGTATATTCAATATCATCTGGTGTTTGCTTTTCATGAAAGTGACGCAAACGCCCCGCCGCCATGCTCAGCGCTTCTTTCACATCCTCTGCACATGCCGCCTCAGCCGCTTCGATCTCAACATCACTCACGCGCATAGTTTTAGGCGTCAGGCTTAGATTATCAAACTTCTTCGTTAACTCACACACCGCCTCATCACCGCGCTTTCGCACATCTGCAATAATCTCCGCCACAACAGGCGCAACCGAGCCCGTATTCTCACTGCGCGCTTCCAACAAGGCTTCAAATTGCGCTTGGAAATTCTCATCAAATGCATTGAGGCGCTTAAGCATTGAGCGTCTCCTTGAAAGAATCAATGAGGGGCTGGATAATCTCTCCGCGCGTCTTCAACGACCCACGACGGACAATCAGTTTCGCTGAAATATCCATAATTTTTTCCACTTCGACCAAGCCATTCGCTTTGAGGGTGTTGCCCGTGGACACCAAATCCACAATGCGTTCACACAAACCAAGCATGGGCGCTAGCTCCATCGCACCGTTCAGCTTGATGCATTCCGCCTGCACGCCACGCGCTTCAAAGAATTTCTTGGTGAGGTTAGGATATTTTGTCGCGACCTTCACATGCGTCCAGCTTTTCGGGTTGTCACTCTTTGCCAAATCGACAGGCTCCGCCACTGACAAACGACATTTACCAATCTGCAAATCGAGCGGTACATAAATATCAGGATAGTCGAATTCTTCCAAAACATCACTGCCTGCAACACCAATATCAGCGCCACCATATGCTACAAACGTAGGCACATCAAAGCTTCGTACACGAATAATCTTCACGTCTTCACGATTCGTGTCAAACATCAGTTTACGGCTGGCATCATCGAAAAAATCCGCCTCAGGGCGAATATCCGCCGCATTCAGCAATGGTTCCAACTCTTTATAGATGCGCCCCTTTGGGACTGCTAATGTAATTTTTTGACTCATGATTCTATTTCTAACCTGTTCAACTCTAGTGTTACATAAGCCATATCGTACAAAAAACGAAGTTTTTTTAGTAATTCGTTCACACTTTCGCTATATGGTGAAGCCATGACATCAAAAAACAAACACCCTGATTGGCTGAAATCTGGCTGGGACCATATCTGGCTCCCATACTCACAGATGCAAACAACGCCACTTCCCAACGCCGCTGTGAAAACAGAGGGCTGTACCATCACGCTTGATGACGGACGCAAATTGATAGACGGCATTTCCTCATGGTGGTCGGCAGCGCATGGCTATAATCACCCGCATATTATTGATGCAATGAAGAAACAACTCGATACCATGCCGCATGTCATGTTTGCAGGCTTTGCCAACGAACCTGCCTACCGATTAGCAGAGAAACTGGCAGCGATTGCGCCAACTTCCTCCACCGAGGGTGCACCAAAACTCACTCGCACATTCTTCTCTGATTCGGGATCAACTGCCGTGGAAGTCGCGATGAAAATGGCGCTGCAATATTGGCAAAATAAAGAGCAACCTCGCCGTGATCGTTTTATTTGCATGGAACATGGCTATCATGGTGACACAATGGGCGCGATGTCCATCAGTGATCCAGTACATGGCATGCATAAAGCCTTCAAAAAGGTGCTGCCAAAGCATTATGTCATTGAGATGCCCTCAGATGAATATGATTTCGCAGAATTTGATGAAACGCTTAGTGGCATTGCCAACCAAGTCGCGGCACTCTTCATGGAGCCGCTAGTACAAGGTGCTGGCGGCGTAAAATTCCATTCACCCGATACGCTCGCCGAAATTCGTAGACTCTGCGCCAAGCATGATATCTTATTCATTGCCGATGAAATCGCGACAGGTTTTTATCGCACAGGAAACCGCTTTGCCTGCGATGAGGCTGATATTGTGCCCGACATCATGACGCTCGGCAAAGGACTCACGGGCGGGACAATGACACTCGGCGCAACCATGGTATCCGAAAAAGTATATAGTGCGTTCCTAGGCGACGATAATAGCACCGCCTTTGTGCATGGCCCCACCTATATGGGCAACCCGCTCGCATGTTCCGCCGCCCTCGCCTCACTCGAATTGTTCGAAAATGGCACCTATATGAATGATGTCATCAATATCGAAAACCAACTCTATAGCGAACTGACACCATTGCGCGAACTCACGGGCGTCGTTGATGTTCGTATTCGCGGCGCCATTGGCGTAGTACAATTAGCCTCAGAACATCTCGATATTCCTGAATTACGCGCAGCATTCGCCAAGCATGATGTATGGGTACGCCCGTTCGCCGATGTCGTCTATTTGATGCCGCCACTCACCATTCAGCCCGATGAACTCTCCAAGCTCACACAAGCTGTGTGTAGCGTTGTGGAAGAGTGGTCGAAAAATCTACGTATTAAACTAAGTCATTTATTTGACTGACCCATCTTTGTGACTATGATGAGCAGATGTTCGATTCAATCCTACTAGCATTCAATGCTGATTTCCATTTATGGATGACCTTCGGCTTCATCATGGTCGCCGTTGTGCTTTACGCAACCGAAAAACTTCCGATGGAAATCACATCTCTCGCTATTTTATGCGCAATGCTGATGTTCTTTCATTTCTTCCCGCTCAATGCGGGCGGTGGAGGGCAATTCTCACCTGACAGATTCCTGCTCGGCTTTGCCAATCCCGCGCTCATTGCCGTGCTCGCCCTCCTCATCATGGGGCAAGCCATCATCAATACAGGCTCGCTCAACATGCTCTCGCGTGTCATTACCAAATTCGCTACCAAGAGTTATCACCTCTCCATATTATTCACGCTCGTAGGCGTAATGTTCCTGAGCGGATTCATCAATAACACGCCAACCTGTGTCGTCTTTATCCCCATCATGCTCGCCATCGCACGCGAAGCAGACGTCTCACCTTCCAAAGTAATGATGCCCCTTTCCTATGCGTCCATCTTCGGTGGAACCATGGTGCTGATTGGCTCCTCTACCAACCTGCTCGTCTCAGGTGTCGCACAGGGCATGGGGTTTGAGCCACTCGGCATGTTTGATTTTACCTTTCCTGGCTTAATCATTGGTGCGGTGGGCTTGATCTATTTCATTTTCATCCTGCCACGCTTGTTGGTTGACCGCGCCCCCCTCGCCTCACAGGTCATGGGTGATGCACAGCGTCACTTCGTGATTCAGCTCGAAATTGATCAACAATCCGAACTCGTCGGGCGCAAACTCAATGAAGAAGATTTACTCGGCGTAGAAGATGTCACTGTGAAAATGCTGCAACGCCATGAGCACGCCTATATCACGCCGTTTGATGATAATCTCACCATCCAGCCTTTTGATGTGATTGTCCTCAACGCCACCAAAGAATCGCTGATGGCATTGCTCTCGGGCGATAAAAAGAAAATGCTCGGGAAGATGGCAGCGGTGGATGCCGCATCGGGCAGAGAAAATATCGAAGACGCAGAAAACTTGGTAATGTCAGAAGTCCTCGTCGCTCCCGCATCGCGTATGATTGGTCAAAATATTGAGCAGCTCGGTTTCTTCCACAACACGCATTGCACCGTGCTGGGCATTCAACGTCGCTCGCGCATGATTACCACCCGCATGACCGAAATTCGTTTGGCCGCAGGTGACGTAATGTTGGTCATGGGACCACGCGAAAACATTGCAGAACTAGGCTTAAGCACCGATGTGATGGTGATGGAAAGCTCAATGCAAGACCTCCCCTCCAAGAAATATGCCTTCCGCGTAAACCTTATTTTCGCCGCTGTTGTCGCCTCCGCCACCCTCTTTGCCGTACCTATTTATATCGGTGCATTTGTCGGCGCGATGGCAGTAATTGTCACAGGCTGCCTCAATACCCGCCAAGCCGCCCGCGCCCTCGATGGACAAATCATCCTGCTCGTCGCCGCAGGTATCGCAATGGGAACCGCACTCCAAGTCACAGGAGGCGCGGCATATCTCGCCGATGCACTCATTAGCGCAACCGATGGTGCCGATGCAGTATGGGTAATGTCAGCCCTCTTCCTTCTGATGGCGATTTCTACCAATGTACTCTCAAACAACGCCACTGCCCTCATCTTCACACCGATTGCCATCAACACAGCCGAATTGCTCAATGCGCCGCCTGAGATGTTCATCCACGCCGTCATCTTTGCCGCAAATTGCTGCTCACTCGCTTCCCCCATCGGCTACCAAACCAATCTGCTCGTGATGGGTCCAGGACATTATAAATTTGTAGATTACATTAAAGCAGGTATTCCACTTTCCATCATTGTATGGATGACCTACACTGCGTTTGCGTATTATTATTATTGATTTTATTATTGCGCCTGCTACGGGCTCCTGCCCTCCGCAATACGCGACTGCTTCGCAGGCTCAAGGCTGACTCGGACATACTGTCCTCGTAACCACTAACTAAGAGTAACAAACATGACAGACAAAACCATAGACCGCCGCAAGTTCCTCAAAACCATAGGTGCATTAGGCGCAGTCGGTGCAGCCAGCATCACCACTTCAGCCTTTGCAGGCGACACAAAAGCCCCTGCAATCCTCACAGGAAAACGCGAATGGCGCATGGCGATGACATGGCCAAAAACATTGCCGGGTTTGGGCACAGGCGCCGTACGTCTCGCCGAGCGCATCACCAATTTGTCAGACGGAAAACTCAACATCAAAGTCTACGGTGCAGGTGAACTTGTCCCAGCAATGGGTGTGTTTGATGCCTGCGCCGATGGTTCACTCGAAATGGCACATGCCAGCTCTTATTATTGGCTGAGCAAAAACCGTTCATTCGCATTTTTTGCTGCCGTTCCAGGAGGCATGACCGCACAAGAAATCAAAGCATGGCAATATTTCGGTGACGGACAAAAGCTCGCACACGAACTCTATGGCGAGTTTGGTTTAGTCTCCTTCCCCGCAGGAAACACCGGCACACAGATGGGCGGCTGGTTCAAAAAACCACTGCACTCGCTCGAAGATATTAAAGGCTTGAAAATGCGTATTCCCGGCATTGCGGGAGAAATCTTCTCCAAGCTTGGTGGCAACCCGCAAAACATCCCCGGCGGCGAACTCTACACCTCTCTGCAATCAGGCGTCATTGACGCACTCGAATGGGTTGGTCCGTGGAATGATATGGCGCTCGGCTTCCACCGCATCGCGGATTATTATTATGGCCCGGGTTTTCAAGAAGGCGGCCCTACACTAGAGCTCATCCTGAACAAACAGGCCTATGAAGACCTCCCTATCGACTTAAAACGTGTGGTGAAGCTCGCCTGCGCCTGCGAAAATCAATTGATGGAATCAGAATATTTCTACAACAACCTCAAAGCCTATGAGGCATTGCAAAAGGTTGAGTCACTCACCATCGCGCAATATCCCGAAGACATTCAAAAAGCGATGTTCGGCATGGCGCAAGACGTGCTAGCCGACACCGCCAAACTCGGCGACATCAACAAGCGCATTTATGAATCCTATTCATCCTTCCGCACATCCGCCATGGAAATGGAAAAAGTCACCGAATATGGATTCATGCAGGGAAGGTATAGAGCGCTTGAGGGTTAAGCATGTCAACAGATTATGCACAACAGATTATTGAAACAGCACATTCTCTAATAGGACCAGAAATTAGTGCCCTACTCACAATATCTCCAGAACAAAACAAAGCACGAAGAACTGCATGTAAACAACATGTGCTTGATGAAGGGGTTTACCCATTAAAAGAAGG
Source organism: uncultured Rickettsiales bacterium (assembly GCA_937982385.1). Classification (GTDB taxonomy): domain Bacteria; phylum Pseudomonadota; class Alphaproteobacteria; order Rickettsiales; family UBA998; genus CALJMC01. The sequence continues at coordinate 7,597 of CALJMC010000037.1, forward strand.
ATATGAAAATCATATTAGCTTCGCACTGGAAGCCTTCGAAAACTTTGACCAAAAAACTCAAAAAGAATTTATGCAAGCTTTCAAAGCCATAATACTCTTGAATCAAGAAATAGAAATGGCAGAGACTGAAGGGCGCATCGAAGATATGAGAAACATAAGAGATTTTGAGAAAATACTATACCCGTCGACACAACTTTTTTTATATGAAGCAGAAACAAAAATGATTATTGATGAACAGGTGCCAAAAGAAAGCCTTACTCATGCTGCAATGTTTATAACAAAAATGCCGAGCCTCATTGAAGCATTCGCACAAAAATATACCCACCAACTTCAAGCATTAGAAGCTGATGGGCGGTCTATTTGCTAAAACACCCACCAAAATCGACGACATCAACAAGCACATCTATGAATCCTATTCATCCTTCCGCACCTCCGCCATGGAAATGGAAAAAGTCACCGA
>CALJMC010000038.1 GCA_937982385.1 uncultured Rickettsiales bacterium
CAAATTTTAATCCGCCGAACGGTCGGCGCGCATGCAGTCGCATAAGATAGTGGGTTTGGAACATCTTATCAATCCATGTTGCGAGTGCGAACAAAGCATGCTATGTTGCGCCACCAAGATATAAAAAATAAATAGGAGTTACCATCATGGCAGCAGCGAAAAAACAAGATGCAAGCGAAGCGATCATCATCAAGAAATATGCGAATCGTCGTTTGTATAATACCGCGACAAGTGTCTATATCACGCTTGAAGATGTCCGCCAGATGGTGAAAGAAGGTGATGCGTTTGTTGTGGTTGATGCCAAATCAGGCGATGATTTGACCCGTCAAATCCTCACGCAAATTATCTATGAGCAAGAGCAGGGCGATGACAGCTTGCTTTCCACAGGATTCCTCCGCCGCATTATCGAAATGTATGACCAAAATGTAGGTGACGTTATGCCAGCCTATTTGGAAACGAGCATGGAATCATTCTCTGCTAATCAAGAGAAAATCACATCAGCCTTCACTGAAGCACTCGACAAAGCGGGTGTGCCAACTGGTACTGCTGCGAATCCGATGACTCAGATGGAAGAAATGGCAAAGCAAAACATGGAAATGATGAACAGCACCATGCAAATGTTCAACCCCATGGCTGCATTCTTTGGTGGGAAGAAGTAAGCTTCTACTTCATTATCTCTTTCACATCTTCAAGCAAACGCTGTGCTGGTTTAGAGAGGCGGGCATGTTCTTCAACAATCTTGACGCTTTCTAGATAGGTATGCTTGTTCTGCGTGATACGCTCGAAAATATCACTGAAATCATGCTGCATTGCTTCAGGAATGTGACACTCCAATCGTCCCAACAGATACGCCACACGGGCTGTTACAAACATCGCATGATAGATGCCATCCATTGGGCGTTGAGTGCCGCGAATAGGTGAAAAATAGCGCTCCTCAGGAGCATTCAGCACGAGCGGAGCATCTATCGTGTGTCCAAAAAGGTAGATATGCGCTGTTTCATGCAGCAATGTCTCAAGCATTTGTAATGGTGAGCTGGCATTATGCACATTCAAGAATAAGAGCCGCCAAAGCTGGTAAGGTGCCATACCATTAAAACTGCGATTATCAGACGCATCTTCCGCCACCACGACATGCCGCAACAGAATGTGCATTTCTTGATAGAGTGCAGTATCCTTAGCAATAATCTGCTCCATTACCGTGCTAAACATCTGTTTGAATGCTACAAACTCATCAGAATGAGGTGCTGCCATGCAAAAACCTTCATGCTCCCCCAAGCATTCTGAATATAATGTTTCATTTTCAAAAGGGCGTAACGTGATATGAGGCTTAGGAGTGATATCTTGTGCAACTAATATTTTAATCAGCTCTTCTGCTAGGTCTATATTGTGATGCAGTAAAGCAAAACTAATACGATAATAGAGTCCAAATATGAGCGGAGAGAAGTCATCTACGTCACCCACACGCGCAATAAATTCTTCCAACAATGCTGCTAGCGAAGCATGATGATGCTCCCTAAGGCGCTCAGCAATATGTGCTAAACTCGCGCGCAAATCGCGATGCATATGTGCGTTCAGTTGTGTCGCACGTGTTGCCTCAGGCAACAGCAGGTTATCAAGCCTGTTCACACGAGCAACATTTACCATGTGTAACGCGCACTAACCCCAAACAGATTGTCATCCACATCGCTATTATACATACCCGTATAATTCAGCGCAGCAGACATGTTGTCTGACACATCCAGAGTATAAGACCCTTGCAGGCGCACGTAATTATCATCTACATCAGGCGAGGTGGCAGTCGTCACAGGGCCACCGCCAAGTGCCACGGACGTCGAGCGCGCAGGGTCATCAATCCACTCACGCGATAGGCCGATCGCACCTTGTGGGGTGGCGGTCATACCAAAATGTTCTGCTTCTGTTTTGGCTTTCACGCCAAGCGTCGTAAATAATTGATTGTTACGGTCACTAGAGACACGTTGCGCACCCGTGCCCACCTCTGAATAATCACGCAACCCAAGCGTGGCTGCTTGAATGCTCAAATAGGGCGTGAATGTAACATCATTCAATTTTTCAAATGCAATATCAGATGCAAATTCGCCCCCTAGTGTGTAGCCAAACCCATGCGTATCACCGCTAGCAGCACCACGATTGGAATCAACACGCGCATAGCCAGCAGACCCCGCCAAGGTAAGATCAATGGTAGAAGTAAAAGCCGTTTTCCCATAGACACCCAATTGGTAATAATCCATCTGAGTATTCACATTGACGGCATTTTTCACATCAGAGTCAATATCGTGATAACTCACAAACACACCTAACAAACCATTGGATGCACTGTTTTTATATAAATCTGTTCCGATGGTCAGCTGTGTGCTGTCATAGTCAAAGCCGTTCGTGGCACCAATCGTATCCGTTTCACCATTTCCAATGGAAATATTACCCCAGATATTGTCACCAACATCATTATTTTCCAACTCCTCCAACGGGGGAATAAAATACATCACTGGTGTGCCGCCATCTGTTCGTGAGCCGACCATATTGAGAATAAAATTATTACCAGAGACTGCCGAAATGGAAGAGGAGCTTTGTGCTGAGACGACAGGCTCAACCGAGGCAGGGTCCATTAATGAACCAATTTTGGCTGAAATGCTAGGCGCGTCTTCCGCATTATCTTGCGTTAATCTTAGCCCTAATAATTTAGATGTATCTAACATAATTCCCCTCACAATATCTTTATGATTAATAATGTAATAGAGCTATAATAAATGTTAGAAAATGACAATCATAATTTGTGACACACACGAGAAAATTTCGAACAACACCATGCAAATATTCAACCCCATGGCTGCGTTTTTTGGTGGGAAGAAGACGCTCCTAGTTGTTGGCCGTAGTCTTTAGTCGATAGAATGCTAACAACTAATACTAACAACTAAAGCCCTCGAACAGCCTCTAACACTTCTTCCACATGACCTTTCACCTTCACTTTGCGCCACACTTGCGCGATGGTACCGTTGGCGGCTATTAGGTAGGTGGCGCGTTCTATGCCCATATATTTTTTGCCGTACATGCTTTTTTCTACCCATGTGCCGTAGGCTTCGCAGATGCTGCCATCTTCGTCGGATACGAGTGCGAAGGTGAGATCATGCTTAGCTTTGAACTTGTCGTGCTTGGCGACGGTGTCACGCGATAGCCCGACGATTACGGCTCCAGCGGCTTCGAATGCAGCTAGATTATCACGGAAGTCTTTGGATTCTGTGGTGCAGCCTGGAGTGTCGTCCTTTGGGTAAAAATACAAAACACATGCTTTGCCGCTCGCCGCAATGCTGCTGAGGGTGAGGGTGCCATCGCCATCAATCGGTGCGGTGAAGTCTGGGGCGTTTTCGCTCGTTTGTGGATAGGTTGCCGTTTGCGTTGCTGCGTTTGTCATGATTTTTCCTTGTTGTTGGCTTCGCAGCCGCACATGCTGTGCGTTGCTCCGCTATCGCTGGCGCGATGCTCTCGGCAACGCGTGAACATCCTGTTCACGCCAGAAAACACCACTTTTTATCTTACAACTTATAACTAAAAACTACTCACCCGTAAATGATTGAATGCCCGTAATGGCGCGTCCCAAAATAAGCGCGTGAATATCGTGCGTTCCCTCATAGGTGTTTACGCTTTCAAGGTTCATCACATGACGTATTACATGATATTCATCAGCGATGCCATTGCCGCCATGCATATCGCGGGCGACACGCGCCATGTCGAGCGCCTTACCTGCAGAGTTGCGTTTGATGAGGGAAATCATCTCCACCACTTGTTGACCTTCGTCAATCATACGTCCAACGCGCAGACAGCCTTGCATTGCGAGCGAGATATCTGTCGCCATATCAGCGAGTTTTTTCTGAATCAGTTGGTTGGCAGCGAGTGGGCGATTAAACTGCGTGCGTTCCAGCGTGTAGTTACGCGCCGCTTGATAACAAAATTCTGCTGCACCGAGTGCGCCCCAACCAATGCCATAACGTGCTTTATTGAGGCATGAGAAGGGGCCTTTCAGCCCTTCAACATCAAGCAAGTGAGAATCTGGCACAAACGCTTCATCCAGCATAATCATGCCTGTGATAGATGCTCTGAGTGAGAATTTACCTTCAATTTTTGGCGTCTCGAAGCCTTCAGTGCCTCGGGTGACGACATAACCACGAATGGTACCGTCTTCTACGCCCTCAGCGCCATAGGTCTTTGCCCATACCACTGCAATGTCAGCAATGGGCGAGTTGGTAATCCATATTTTAGAACCTGAAAGCTTATAGCCACCATCCACCTTTTTGGCGGTGGTTATCATGCTACCGGGGTCTGAACCATGATCAGGCTCGGTGAGTCCGAAACAACCAATCATCTCACCTGTGGCGAGCTGAGGCAGCAATTCGGCTTTCAATTCTTCCGTCGCAAATTCATGGATTGGGTGCATAACCAAGCTCGACTGCACCGAGAGTGCAGAGCGGTAGCCCGAGTCCACCCACTCAACTTCACGTGCTATAAGTCCATAGGCAACATGTGACACGCCCGCACAGCCATAACCCTCAATGGTAGAACCAAGAAAGCCCAACGCACCGCATTGCTTCATAATTTCAGGGTCGAATGTCTCATGACGATTCGCCTCGATGATGCCCGGAAACAACTCCTCACGACAAAATTTACGCGCCGTGTCCATAATCATGGTTTCTTCGTCCGTTAATTGACCTGCGAGGTCTAACGGGTCTTCCCAATTAAAAGGGGCAAGCGCCATGGAGATCTCCTCTATGTGATGATGTTAACGATGGAGCCGCGCTCCCAATAGATACCGTTTTGCAATGCTTCGAGCGCACGGTTGATGAGTTTTTCCAACAGCTCAATATGCGGCACATTTTGATAGCCACGCCCTTTGGGTGGGCCAAAGCGCTCACGAACCGATCCGACCTTTTTAGGTTTTCTCGCATCCAGCGCCCTCTGTGCCGCTGGAACCAGCGCACCGCCTGTAGAAATATTGCTTTTTATACTGCTCATAGTACCTATCATACCATAATGCTGGGCTGCGTACAATTTGATTAAGCCTTACTGCTTAATATTGATTGCATGAACCTTAGTGTTTTTTTAATATTTTTAACGTAAGGTGACCTAATGGAAAATCACTCATGAAAAAATCTGGATTTAGTTTATTAGAACTTTCTATTGTTCTGGTTATCATCGGCCTCATCGCGGGTGGCATTGTAGCCGGGTCTGCCATGATTCGCGCTGCTGAGTTACGCTCAGTCATGACAGAATTCACACATTTTCAAACCTCTGTGTTTATGTTTCGCGATAAATATTTTTCTAAACCCGGCGACATGAAGAATGCAACTGCATTTTGGGGCGCTGTAGATGGTGATGATGGCATTGGTTCCGATTGCACAGATGTTCAAGGCTCTGGCACTGAGACATGTAACGGTAACGGTAATAACCTTGTATCAAATACATGGAATAATCACGCAGAAACCAATGAGAAATTTCGTGCTTGGCAACATCTTGCCAATGCCGAGCTTATTTCTGGAAGCTATACGGGAGTCACAGGTCCTAACGGCACGAGTGGCCGGGACGCTGCTATTGGTGAGAACGTACCAGAAAGTAAATTCAGCGGAGGAGGTTATACCCTGCATGACTTAATCGATTCTTCAGCTTCCATTCCCGCCTCCAATGGCAATTATTTTGAAGGCAGCTATGCCACATCGCTTGTCTTTGGCGCAGAAACAGCAACCGCCGAAACACAAGATGCAATTCTATCAACAGAAGAAGCATGGAATATCGACAAAAAAATTGACGATGGAAAAGCAGGGCAAGGGCGATTGGTCAGCCGAGAGGCCGAGACAAACTGCAACACCACTGCCGTTGCCGCAACTGCTGAATATAATTTAATTTTTGAGGGCGTTGCTTGCTCACTTATTATGAAAAAAATGTAATTAACATGAAAAAATCTGGATTTAGTTTATTAGAACTTTCAATCGTATTGGTAATTATTGGTTTAATTGCGGGCGGCATTGTTGCCGGGTCTGCCATGATTCGCGCTGCTGAGTTACGCTCTGTCCTGACAGATATAGAACGCTTCAAAACAGCCCATAATACTTTTCGAGATAAATATTTAGGCATAGCAGGTGATTTGAAGAATGCTACGGCCTTCTGGGGCACGTCCACAGGCTGTGCAACCGACAATACCGCTGGTGGAATAGGAACATGCAATGGCGACAATAATGGCGGTGTGACACGCCCATTCACGACATCCTTAGAGCCCGCTCTCTATTGGCAACATATGGCGCTGGCTGGTTTAATCTCCGGATCATACACAGGTGAATATGACAGCGGCGGGCTTGCGTCTGACTGGTTCACGGCAGGTGTAAATTTACCTGAGGGATCTATCAATGGCTCGGGCTATCTTATCCATCAAGGGACAGGAGCAACTTATATCGGAAAAAATGCTCCACATGACTTCATTCGCATCGGTACGCGCAGCACATCTGGGCATTATAACGGCTCACTCTTTAATGCAGAAGAGTCATGGAATATTGACATAAAAACAGATGATGGGCTTGCATCAACGGGAAACGTCTGGGGCGTTCGCGGAAGCGGTTCAACTGGCTGCGTTGATGCCGCCGCCTCCGCGTCTTCTGCAAACTATATTTTAAGTGATGAGACGGTAGGGTGCCAAATATATTTTTGGGTCGACTAATCATTCATCCGGGTGCCAGCGCCCACCTTCTTCTACGTAGAATTGTTCGTCTTGATGCTCGTAGTCCATCTCGAATTCTATGGTGGTGCGGGTGATGCCAAATTTTTCTTTGAGTAGGGCTTTAATATTCTTTTTCACCTCGGGCATATGGAGTGAATTGGCGATGACTACATGCGCATCCATCGCTATTTGATGTTCATCGGGCTGCCATATATGGATGTGATGAATATTTTCAACGCTCGCTATAGACTCAACCTCGGATATAACTTCTTCAAGCTTGATGTGTTTAGGCATACCATCCATCAGCAGATGAATCGTTTGCTTGAGTAGAGGAATGCTTGTTGCCAAGATATAGCCCGCAATGAGAATGGTGACGAACAAATCAGCAAACTCGAAATTCCACAGCAACACACATATACCAGCAATTATCACCGCAATGGAGGCAAGTGCATCTTGCACGTTATGGAGGAATGCAGCTTTCATGTTCAGGCTGCTATCGCGCTGCTTAAAAAGCAGAGCAGCCGTCGCCATATCAATAACGAGCGCTGCCATTGCCACCCATACCACAATCCAACCACCAATCGGCTGGGGGTTGAAATAGCGGTGAAGCGCTTCGCCCAAGAAATAAAGCCCAATGATGACGAGCGTAACCAGATTAATGAGTGCCGCAATGGTCTCGGCACGACGATAGCCAAAGGTTTTATTATTATCACGCGGGCGTCTACTAATGCGCTGTGCAAACCATGCAATCCAGAGTGCCACTGCATCACCGAAATTGTGCAGCGCATCCGCCATCAGTGCGAGCGAGCCAGACATATAACCACCCACCCATTCAATAACAGTGAGCAGCAGATTAATGGCGATAGCAAAGAGAAGGGCGCGCGAGCCTAAACCTTCTGAATGGTCATGGGAGTGGGTCATAGACTTGTTAATAGTCCTCTATAATATGCGAACGAGGACAGTATGTCCGAGTCAGCCTTGAGCGTCACAAAGTGACACGCCTATTGCGGAGCGCAGGAGCGCGGAGCAGGGGCAATTAAAAACTACTTCTTCCACAACTTCTTCCACCACTGTGACGAATTAGGAGTTTCTGTTGGAGCATCAAACGACACGCCCTTGTCTTTCATTCTGGCGCGAATATCATTGACGTCCCAGCCAGTAAGGTTTGCGAGTGTCTTCGCTTCTTTCTCGTTACGTTCCGCTAGGCTCTTGCGATATTGCGTACCAGCCTCGCATGACGCTTCACCTTTAAACGGATGACGCAGGACATAGCGTCCTTGGAAATTCTGACGGTCTGAAGTTTCCTGAAACTTCAAATCTTCAGGGAAATTCTCAGCGTTATAACGCACATGTAGACGCGTCACGAACACATTTTGCACACCACCACGCGGAGGTGCAATCATACGACGCGGCGCAGGTGCAGGCATGCTTGCATTCGGTCTGATAGGGCTTGGCTTCACATTAGAATAATCATTCAACCAGCTCACACCCAGCTCTTGCAGTTCATTCGTTGAGAGAGGTTCAGCCGCACATGGATCACACCAGCCCATATCCCAAGCATATTCCATGAATACGGTTTTCATACCCTCTTTTTTTACGGCAGTTGAGAACATTGCAGGGTAGAATTTTGCGAATTCTTCCTTCATGTAAATCGGTATTTCATCACCTGTAGGAATTTTGGTTGTGCGATAATTTGTCGTTTCAACGCGGCCTTTCTTGGTCAGCGTAAAGATGAACAATTCCTGTGTATCCTTCGCATTCACTGTACCCAAACGAATCGGCAACATGAATTTAGGCGAATTAAACGCAATTGAAATCGGGCGCAGATAGGTGCCGCCACGTTTCGCATGTTCTTTCATATTTACTTTGGCCACAAAAAACTTCGTGCCTTGTTTGATATAGCTGCCGAGTACATCACGCGCTTTCTTCGGCACTTTATAGCCTTCTTGCTCCAGCCATGTTTGCAAGCCATCACTTTGCTTGGCGGATAAAATCAAAATATCATATTCCTCAACAGTATATTCCGCTTCTATTTTCACACCAAGTTTTTTGGCAGATTTACGCATTTTCATGCGTGGGGCAACACCACCCATAGACGACATCGCCACAGCATCTTCCATCATATACATCTGCTGACAGGGATCATTATCAAAATACTCCACCAAACGCGGCGCAGTATACGCATCCAAATGCTCAATTATTTTATTTTCCGTCACATTTATTTGCTCTTTTTCAAGCTTCACTGGTACAGGGATAACCATCGCGAACTCGCTGGCATCGCCCTCATAATCATTCGCCATCGTAATCACGGTGCGTTCGCCATCCTTGGCAATCACCACTTTGGATGCATTATTGAACAAATCCGTTCCTGCTTTGCCGACATAAAACCCACAAAAGGCTTGTGCAGCACTCGCCGATAGCACCATGCTTGCAGCAATTAAAAAAGAAGAAAAACGATTCATAATGACCTCGCGGGTTGGGGATGCGCTTGCATCAGGTTTTTAGAAATAACATAGATTATACTCGATATTCCAAGTGCGTAGATTATAGCCAGCGGCACAAAGAATGCAAATTGTAATATAGCGGCGACCCCAGCGGTGAGGGCGGAAAAGCCTATTTTCCCTCGGTTTGAGGCGGGCGTTGTCTTGGGGTCAGATATCATAAAGAACGCAAAAAGCAGCACCGCGCCAGACTGCAACCCATGCATCGGAATCACCAGCGGATCACCCAACCACAGCGCCCGCAGCACCACAATGCTTGCATAAAACCCTAAGAATGCGAGCGACACAACCGCCGTACCCGAACGGCTCAACACCATCACCGCTAAGCAACTAAACAAAAACGCACCCCACAGCTCGCTGCCCCATTGCCCAGGCGAAATCCATCCAAAGCCGAGCAGGGCGCAGACTATCAACGCAAAATTTGCAGGGTTAAAAATATGCGATTCATCATAGCGGATAAAAAACTTGCTGCTTATCGCCACAAACGATCCAAACATAGCCGCCTCAGGCACATTCACCCGCAACAAAATCGTAAGGGAGAGGGCGGTGATAAGCGCACTTCGAGGGTCAAACCGCACCCCAAACATACGGCTACAGCCCCATTGCGTCACCAAACAGCTCGCCATCACCACAGGCATATGCCAAGGCTGCATCGCAAACAAACCGCCCACCATACCATAGGCAAGCAGCGCGCTTAAAATCACAATTTGATAGTGTCGTGCATCTGTCATGCAGAGGAATTTAATGGAAAAGAGGGTGCTTGTCCATTTTCCCCTTGCGCGCGCGATCTGCATTTGCTATTTCAAGGGCGCTTCAAACAAGCACTTTCTTTT
>CALJMC010000039.1 GCA_937982385.1 uncultured Rickettsiales bacterium
GAACAAGAAAGAATTCCTTGAGTCAGTTAATGATGCATATCAAACAGCAGAGATTGATAGTGCGCCTATTTTGCTCGATCTCTCTCGTCGTATTGAGAGCTTTGGCTTCAATTTTGGTCGTATTGAATATCGTGAAACGGCAGGGGAATATAGCCGCGTGGTGGCCGAGGTTATTGATGGCTATGCGGGTATGAATTTTGCGGAGCGTGAAGCAAAGCTGACTGAAATATTGAGGGATAAAACTACGGATGAAAATGGCAAAACGAAGGCGCAGCAACTTCTTGATTTGAAGCGTGATACGTTTGAAACTGAAGGCGCTTTCCAAGGTTATGTTCAAAAAGATGAAGATGGTAAGCCTGTTAAGCCTATCGAAGCTATCTCCTATCAAACGATGCGCCGTTTGAAATTGGCGCGGGAATTCCCTGAGATGATTACCACCAATGTGTTGGCGGAATGTGAAACCACCAGTAATCTGCTGGAAGCGGTTTTCTTGCAGGCGGCGAGCCATTCCACACCAAAAGATGATAGTGGGTCACAAGAGGCAATAATGGGGGTGATTCCACTCTTTGAAAGCCCAGAAGTGATGCAAAATGTGGGTGATATTATGGCTGACGCTTATAAAAATCCAGCCTATCAACATCATATGGGGAAAGTATCTGAGAAACTGAAAAATCTCGGTTATTATGATGAGGTGGCACAACATCAACAGGTGCAAATTGCACATAGTGACAATACGCGTCGCTCAGGGATTCCTGCGGCGCGTGCCTTGATTCATCAGGCGCACCGTACTTTGAAAGAGGTGAGCGCAGATGCAGACGTGGCGATAGAGTTTTTTGAGGGAGGCAGTGCATCCGACCCGCTTCGTGGTGGGATTCGCTCTATTAGTGCGGCTGCCAATCAATATGGCTTACATGATTTCATGAAATTCACCTTTCAAGGCGGAGATTTGCTGAACTATTTCAATTACCCCGGTTCCACCGCGCGTCTTTATACCAATAATTTTTCTCATGCGGCGGAGATTTTGAAAGACGGCACTTCTTTTGCACCACATGCGAAGAATCAACGGGAGTATAACACATTGGCTGAGTACGCGCTTGTTAACACATTGTATGATTATCAGAAGGTGTTTGAAGGTGGTTTGATGGACCCATTCCTAACTGCCACACAGGAAGATTTCCAGCAGGTTGGCTCACGTGCCAAAGGGCGCGGGGCGTTAGGTGATGTGCAGGCAACCAATGTACGCACCATTACCTTTAGTGAGTCTTTCCAGCATGCGGGCATCGTGCCGACTTTCTTGGGAGCGGGCAAGTTGGATGCGCATATGCGCGCGGTGATGCAAAGTCAACACGTTGTGAAAGATTCTGACCTTGTTATTAATGGTTCGGGCGATATAGCTGATAAAGCGTATCGTGCGCTTCATGAAAAATCGGGCGTGTTCCGTGATGTGGTGGATCGTATGGCATTTGGTATCGCCATGACAGATTTAGACCGCGCAAAGGAAATCCCTGGGCTAGAAAATGATGAATTCACTCAGAATTACCTTGAAGAGCAATATCGTGCAGCCGCACATATTGTGTTAGCCGCGATGCCTGAAGTGAAAAAAGAGGGTCTCCTTAACCCATGGAAAGCAAGGCTGGGCATTGATACGAGCAAAGATTCTATTGCTAAAATCCGTAATGCAGTGCGTGACCGTTTGCCGCATATCCAAGATACGCTTGAGCATAAATCGGCTTATATGGATGGGATGCAAGACATCAAAGACTATATCAAAGAGAGTGAGCCGCTGGATGAGAAAGGCAAGCCGTCTTCATTGAGAACGCATCTTATGGCGCTTGCACATGCTGCGATTGATAATGTGACGCATGGGCGCTGGGTGATGGCGGATGATCCAAATCATGCGCGTGCGGTGGGTAGGATGTCACCGTCTCAGCAAGTTGAAACTGCTGTTGACGTGTCACCCCGTCGCTAAGAGTTTTTCAGAAGCTTTGATGCGCTGGCCGTTTTCGTTGGTGAGCGCTAGCTGAATAAATGCTTCGGTAATGTCTTCAGGCTGCAACAAGGTAGATTGGTCTTCACCGGGGAAGGCTTGTTTGCGCATCGCGGTTGCCATCACACCGGGGTCAATCAGGTTGGTGTGGATGTTCGATTTTTCTTGTTCCGCCGCATAAGTGTTCACAATCATTTCTAATGCTGCTTTAGATGCGGAGTAAGCGCCCCAGAATGGGAAAGCACCCTCGGTCACACCAGAGGTCACCATAATCACGCGTGCAGCATCAGCGGCATTGAGCAGCGGATGCATGGAACGGAGTAAACGCCAATTTGCAGTGGCGTTGATGTTCATCACCTTATCCCATTGTTTTGGGTTGGCATGGGTCAGTGGGGTCATTTCACCTAATATGCCAGCATTACCTACCAAAATATCGAGTTTGCCAAAGCGTTCATAGAGCGATGCGCCGAGTTGGTCTATTTTGTCATGCTCTGCCATGTCGAGTGGCACGAGTATGGCCTTGCCGCCCTTGCTGCGAATTTCGTCATCAAGCTCTTCGAGTGCGCCAACGGTGCGTGCTACGCATATGACTTCGGCACCCTCTTTGGCATAGGCGAGTGCTACAGCACGACCAATCCCGCGTGATGCGCCGGTGATGAGTGCGAGTTTGCCGTCGAGTCGTTTCATATAATTTTCCAATGTTTAAAGCTCTTCATCCCGTGCTACGACACGGGATCTAGTTCAAAATATTCTGTCCGTTAGCGCACTGCCACAAGATGGATACCACATCGCGTATTTTCTTGCCAAATTAAAATTTGGAGAAAATAAGGCGTCTGGCATGACAATATAAAATTAGCCTTTATATTCTGCTAAGCGTCCGAATAAATCTTTTTGTCCTGCGGAGGCACCTGATTCTTTGTCCGTAAGTTCTACAGGATAGTCACCTGTGAAGCAGGCATCGCAGAAGGTTGGGTTTTCAGGGTCGCGACCATTCTCTTGGCCTACGGCACGGTAGAGTCCGTCAAAGGTGAGGAAGGCGAGGGAATCGACACCAATGAGTGCCGCCATTTCTTCGACAGTGTTATTGGCAGCGAGCAGCTTGTCGCGTTCAGGAGTGTCCACGCCATAATAGCAAGGATTTTGCGTGGGTGGAGAGGCGATACGCATATGCACTTCTTTCGCGCCCGCATCACGTACCATCTGAACGATTTTCTTGGAGGTGGTGCCGCGCACAATACTATCATCGACCAAAATTACGCGTTTGCCCTTAATTTGCGGGCCGTTTGCGTTATGTTTCAGTTTTACGCCAAGGTGACGCACTTGGTCAGTCGGCTCAATAAAGGTGCGTCCAACATAGTGGTTGCGGATGATGCCGAGCTCGAAAGGCAATCCAGATTCTTGGGCAAAGCCAATCGCGGAGGGAACGCCTGAATCTGGTACGGGTACAACGATGTCCGCTTCAACCATCGATTCACGCGCGAGCTCTTGCCCGATACTTTTGCGAGCATCATAGACATTTACGCCTTCGATCAGGCTGTCTGGACGCGCGAAATAGACATATTCGAATACACAAAAACGTGGGGTGGTGGGGATGAAAGGTTTGTGGCTTTCAATGCCATCTTCACCAATAATCACGAGTTCACCTGCTTCGACGTCACGGACAAACTCTGCGCCAATAATATCGAATGCACATGTTTCAGAGGCTAATATATAAGCGTCACCAATGCGACCAATTGAGAGTGGGCGGACACCATGCGGGTCACGCACGCCGACCATGCGACCATCTGCGGTGAGGGCGACGATAGAATAGGCGCCTTTGATTTGTTTCAATGCATCAATCATGCGTTGCTCTACATTGGCAGCGGTGCTGACGGCGATGAGATGTACCAGTGTTTCGGTGTCTGAGGTGGATTGGAACAAGCACCCGCGAGATTTCAATGCTTTGCGGAGTGTGAGCGCATTGGTGAGGTTGCCATTATGCGCGACTGCGAAGCCGCCAAAACTATATTCTGCAAAAAGTGGCTGCACATTACGCATCATCGTCTCACCCGTGGTGGAGTAGCGCGTATGGCCAACAGCATTATTACCTTTTAGGGCTTCAATCACATCAGCGGAGTTGAAGTTGTCTCCGACTAACCCTGCAGCGCGATGTGAATAGAATTGTCCACCATCAAAACTGACGATGCCTGCGGCTTCTTGTCCGCGATGTTGCAGAGCATGCAACCCGAGCGCTGCGAGTGCGGCGGCTTCTGGGTGACCCCAAATACCAAAAACACCACATTCTTCGTGGAGTTTGTCATCGTCATAATCAGACATTGGGTGCATAATAGTATTTTCCATTTATTCGTGTATGTCGATGCTATGTTTTTATCATACATTTCGCTTCGTTCTTCTAGTACAAAAATAAAGCGAAAACACTATAAAAATACTGCAAAATATTATTCGGTGTTGCCTGCTTCATCGAGCAGCTGTTCTAGCTCATCTAAATCACTAGGAATCACGCTTTCAATATCTTCTTCAAAAGGTAAGTTATCGAGTAGTGATCCATTGTCTGTCATTGACGCTTCTTCGTCTGCGCTATCTTCTACGCCTTCTTCAAGCTGGAACATATCACGCATATATTCTGGAAGAATAGCGCGCAATCCATTGGCGCTGCTTTGCACTGCTGGCATGGTGTAGGCAGTGGCTACGACGTCGGGATATCCTTCTTCTTTAACAACCAATGAGAAGACCAAGAAGCCGAGGGTAATTACCAGCCAGCCTTTAAGCACACCAAAGACAAGCCCTAGCATATTGTCTGCTACGCCGACATCAGTACCTTGTTTGACGTAACGCAGAATCAAGCTGTTAAAAATGGAAATGACGATGAGCGCACCAAAATAGGTGAGCATAGTCGCGAATATCAGTGCCACTTTTTCGCTGTTTACATGCGGCAACATCCATTCTGTTACGCGCTCCACCAAATGGAGCGTAATCATGGCAGCACCGGCCCATGCGAGGAGTGATAATACTTCGCGAATGAAGCCTCTAAAAAGCGACACGAGTGCAGAGAGGAACAAGACGCCAAATACGATGGCATCGAATAGGTTTATGGATAATTGTGCATCGATCATATTCTGGTCATTCTCATTTATATTTTACGCTATCGTGGAACTAATAGATTACTTATTAAAAGTCAACCACATGCTTTTACGAGTGCAGCTATATCTTCTACATGATTGAGGGGTGTCATGCCAAGTGATAAATCAGCGCTTTTATCGCCCTTGCTGCGTAGAGGCGGGCCATAGGCACGTTTAAAACCAAGCTTCTCAGCTTCTTTTAAGCGAATAGGTTGGCGGGAGACGGCACGCACTTCGCCTGATAATCCAATTTCTCCAAAAAATACGGATGCGGAGGGAAGAGGGGAATCAAACACAGCAGAAAGCAATGCGGCGGCAACGGCAGCATCGGCGGCTGGTTCGGAGATTTTGAGTCCTCCGGTTACATTCAGGTAGACTTCGCGATCAGAGAATTTTACGCCTGCACGGCTTTCTAGTACCGCGAGTACCATTGCTAAGCGTGCAGAATCCCAACCAACCACGGCGCGGCGTGGGGTTGCCATATTGGAATTGCTAACCAAGGCTTGAATTTCTGACAAGACAGGACGTGTGCCCTCCATTCCTGCGAATACGGCTGAGCCGCTGACGGCTTCATCGCGTTCTGATAGAAAGAGTGAGGAGGGGTTGGCGACTTCTTGCAGTCCGCTGCCCATCATCTCGAACACACCAATTTCATCGGTCGCGCCAAAACGGTTTTTGACCGTGCGTAAAATGCGAAAGACATGTCCACGCTCGCCTTCAAAATAGAGTACACAATCAACCATATGTTCCAACACACGTGGCCCAGCGATTTGCCCATCCTTGGTGACATGCCCAACCAGTATCATTGCGATGTTACGTTTTTTTGCATAGCGCACGAGCTCATTGGCAGAGGCGCGCACTTGAGATACTGTTCCTGGTGCTGAGTCGATATTATCAACAAACATGGTTTGAATGGAGTCGATAATGACCACATCAACATTACCTGATTTGTCTAGGCTCGCAATGATGTCACGCACAGAATTGACCGTGCCAAGCTCAACAGGTGCATCTGCCAAATCAAGGCGCACTGCACGCATTTGAATTTGTGCGAGCGATTCCTCGCCTGAGAAATACATTGCGCGCTGTCCGTTTTTGGCTAGGGCTGCGACGAGCTGTAAGAGGAGGGTTGATTTTCCGATGCCGGGGTCACCACCAATCAGCACCGCACCGCCTTGTACTAAACCGCCACCTAGAACGCGGTCAAGTTCGGTCATGCCTGTGGTGTATCGTGGTGGGGTTTCGACTGTTTCGTCCAGACGGCTGAGGGTGACTGTACTGCCTTTGCCTTTGCTCATCCCTTTGGGGACGGAGGCTTCTACGGCTTCTTCAACCAGCGTATCCCACTCATTACAGCCATCACATTTTCCCGACCATTTAGAATGACTTGTGCCGCAACCCTGACAAATAAATTGAGATTTAGCTTTTGCCATTTTCTTTCTTTCTCATAGCTAGTGATTACGAGGTCAGGAGACCGAGTCAGCCTTGAGCGGAAGCTACGCGACACGCCTATTGCGGAAGACAGAATGTCTGGAGCAGGGGCAAAAATAATTTTTCTACTCTGCGCCTGAGCCAGCATTCATTTTTTCGGCTTCTTCTGTTGTCATGAGTTCAATCATCAACTGTTCAGCTTGCACGCTTTGCGGCGCGGTCACATGGACAGCTTTGACCACGGCATCTGTTTCACACACAATCACATTTTCCATTTTCATGGCTTCAAGTGTGAGGAGCTTCTGACCTGACATAACGGTTTGCCCTGCTTCGACCACAATCGATGATACCATGCCCGCAATTGGTGCAGCGATTGTCATTTTGGTGTCGATAGACTCCTTCTCAGGCATATGTGCGGCGAGTTCAGCGACGCGAGATGTGCGAATACGTACTTTTACCTCGGCTCCGCCATAGCTGAGTGCATAGCCCTCACCAATCGGTTTTAGATGTACGCTGACTGGTTTGCCGTTAATCGTACCTTGGAACAAATTGCGTCCGAGTTGCCATGAGCTGCGTGCGGCAATGAGTCCGCCATCATAGCTGACGTCATAGCCATAATCACTTGGGCGAACGACCGCGGCATAGTTAGTGCCATCAACATTCACGACCCAACGAGGACCAATCGCGCGTTTGCGACCGGGGAGCTGTTGTGAAATTTCTGCGGCGCGCTCTGCGTCACGCAAGAACACGAACATTGCCGATCCCATAAACGTGCGGGTGAGTTCATCATTAAGTGCACTACCAGAGAATCCCTCAGGATATTCATCTGCGATAAAGTTGGTGGAAATGTCTCCGCTTTCAAAACGCTCATGGTTGAGGACCGACAGCAAGAAGCTTGCATTATGCTCGATACCTTCAATGACATAGGCTGACAGCGCCGATTTCATAGCTTCGATGGATTGAGCGCGCGTTGGGGCATGGGTACATATTTTTGCGACCATTGGGTCATAAAACATGCTGACTTCGCCACCTTCATAGATGCCTGTATCGATGACGATTGTGCCAGCTGTTGTTGGCTCAGAGTAGCGGGTGATGCGCCCTGTTGATGGTAAAAATCCACGTTTTGGATCTTCCGCATACACGCGTGATTCAAATGCCCAGCCTGTGAAAGTGATATCTTTTTGTTCGTATGCTAGTTTCTCACCTGCTGCGACTTTAATCATCTGTTCGACCAAGTCGATGCCAGTGATAAGCTCGGTGACGCGATGCTCAACTTGCAAGCGTGTGTTCATTTCGAGGAAGTAAAAACTTCCTTTTTCATCAACGATAAATTCAACCGTACCTGCTGAGAAATACCCTGCTTTTTTGGCTAGCCCAACAGATTGTTTTCCCATTTTATTACGGAGGGACTCATCTACGAAGGAGCTTGGCGCTTCTTCAATCACCTTTTGATGGCGACGTTGAATCGAGCATTCACGCTCACCCAAATGAATGACATTGCCATGCTTATCGGCAAGTATTTGAATTTCAATATGACGTGGATTATCGAAGAACTTCTCGATGAATACGCGAGAGTCACCAAAGCTTGAGGCAGCTTCCGCTGTGGCAAGCTCCATGCCTTCTTTAAGTTCATCTTCTGAGCGTGCAACGCGCATGCCTTTACCGCCTCCACCAGCGGCTGCTTTAATAATGACGGGATAGCCAATTTTGCCTGCAACTTTTTTGGCTTCTTTTAGGTTGGTGATAACATCTGCGCCACCTGGGACCGTGTTTACACCCGCTTTTTTAGCGGCTTTTTTAGACTCAATTTTGTCGCCCATCAATTTGATCGAGCCAACAGGAGGGCCAATAAGCTGAACGCCTTTTGCAGCGAGCTTTTCTGCGAAGTCTGCATTTTCCGATAAGAAACCATAACCGGGATGCACGGCTTCGGCGCCGGATTGATCAACAGCACTCAGGATTTTATCAATGCGCAAGTAACTCTCAACCGATGGTGAGGGGCCGATGAAGATGGCTTCATCTGCTTCACGTACATGGAGCGAGTTGGTGTCTGCCTCAGAATAGACAGCCACGGTTTTGATGCCCATCTTGCGGCAGGTGCGCATGATTCGAACAGCGATTTCACCACGGTTGGCGATGAGAATCTTTTTGAATAACGGTTTCTCTTTTTTAGCAGTAGCCACAGTTTGACCTCATTATCATAGTGTTTTAAGATTAAAATCTTACAAATTTTAATCCGCCGAACGGTCGGCGACCTTGCAGTCGCAAGGTTTAGTCATTTCAGTTAAGTAGCATCATTTAGAGTGGAAGATTATCGTGTTTCTTCCACGGGTTTTCGACCTTTTTATTGCGAAGAAGCGCGAGTGAACGACATAAGCGCCAGCGTGTGTTCTGCGGGCGAATCACGTCGTCGATATAGCCGCGAGATGCTGCCACGAATGGGCTGGCAAATGCATCGCGATATTCATCCACTTTTTTGTCTTTTTCGGCCTTGTTGCCAATGCTTCCACGGAATACGATTTCTACAGCACCTTCAGGGCCCATCACTGCGATTTCAGCGCTCGGCCATGCATAATTGACATCGCCGCGGAGGTGGCGTGAACTCATTACGATATAAGCGCCGCCATAGGCTTTACGAGTGATGACAGTAATTTTTGGCACCGTTGCTTCAGCGTAAGCATGAATTAGTTTTGCACCATGCTTGATGATACCGTTATGTTCCTGCGCGGTGCCGGGTAAGAAGCCGGGAACATCGACAAAGGTAATAATCGGAATTTCGAATGCATCACAATAGCGGACGAATCGTGCAGCTTTGCGGGAGGCATCAATATCGAGACAGCCTGCAAGTTCCATTGGTTGGTTCGCCACGAAGCCCACGGTGTGACCTTCCATACGACCAAAACCAATGATGATGTTTTTCGCAAAGTTTGGCTGAATCTCAAAGAAATCACCTTCATCGACCACGCGATAAAGCAGCTCCTTCATGTCATACGCACGACCAGCATCATCAGGAACCAATGTGTTGAGTGACAACTCTACACGGTCAGCAGGGTCAGAGGTTTCACGCTCTGGTACACCTGATACGTTGGAAAGCGGCAAGAAGTTAAACATACGACGCGTTTGCAGCAACGCTTCGATGTCATTGTCACAGGCGAGGTCAGCAACACCTGTCTTTTTGGTGTGCGTGTTCGCGCCGCCAAGTTCGTCTTGCGTCACTTCTTCATGTGTGACGGTCTTCACAACGTCTGGACCTGTTACGAACATATAAGATGAGCCATCGACCATGATGGTGAAGTCAGTGAGGGCAGGAGAATAAACCGCGCCGCCAGCACAAGGGCCCATGATGAGGGAGATCTGTGGAATCACACCAGATGCCATCACATTGCGTTGGAAAATTTCGCCATAGCCTGCGAGTGAATCGACACCCTCTTGAATACGCGCGCCGCCAGAATCATTGATGCCGATGATAGGCGCACGGTTTGTGACAGCCATATCCATAATTTTGCAGATTTTTTTTGCATTGGTTTCACTCAGTGAACCGCCATGAACGGTGAAATCTTGCGAGAATACAAACACTAAGCGTCCGTTGATAGTACCGTGACCAATGACCACGCCATCACCCGGAATTTGCTTTTTCTCCATACCAAAATGTCCGCAGCGATGCTCGATGAACATATCGAGTTCTTCAAAAGAATCAGGGTCTAGCAGCACTTCGATGCGCTCACGTGCGGTAAGTTTTCCGCGCTCATGCTGTCTGTCGATTCTGTTTTGTCCCCCGCCAAGTCTGGCAAGGTCGCGTTTGCGTTCTAATTCAGTGATAACAGTCTGTTGCTGCATTTTAGCACTCTCTTTTTGTTTACACGTCGCGTATGCGTATTGGATAACCGAAATAGTTAGCTGACTGTTTATCAAAAACTATCCGTAATCACAAACAAAAAAGCCCCGAACCGATGTTCGAGGCTAATCTGCAAATTGATCTATTGTTTTAGTAAATCGCTGACACCCTTCTAGGGGCGTCTGGCATTGGTACTATTTCTGGTTCTTTAAATTGCATCTTACTTCTGTCAACAGGAGCAGCTTGTGTGACTGCCTGTGCAACGCTCTCATTGGTAATGTTAGTATCAGCCTTGATGTCGACTCGCAGTTCGATCTGTTCGGCCAACTCAGCAGGAGCAAACTCAGCAGGAGCAATATGCATGATGTCACGTTTGACGCTCTCATAAGCAGTGTCATTATATGTCCGTGTTTCGACACGCACTTCAATTTCTTCGTCCATCTGCTCGTTGATTAGTTCCTCAGGAGCAATATGCATGATGTCACGTTTGGAGTTCTCATAGGCGGCATCATTATATGTTCGTGTTTCGACGCGCACTTCAATGTGTTCTACAGGTGCCTCAGGGACTTCTTGACGATCAAGGTTGTCATCTGTCGTGGTGCTTTCAGGCTTAAGCGCGCGATGTTCTTTGGCCCGTTCTTCAGGATATGTCTCTTCAAAGGCCTTGTCGTTGATGGTGCTTGCAAATGTATGTGTTTGATAGTTTTCGATTTTATAATTCTGCCAATTGACGCTGGTCATAATGCTTCCTTTTTTTGTTTTTTTTATAAAGGTTTGCTTGGGTCTACTTAAGTATAATACCAGTCAATTGTTACAGTACTGTGACAGTAGTTAAAATAACCCAACTATTATTTAGTTTCTTTGTTGCGTTACTCTAATGCACAAAAAAGCCCCGAACCGAAGTTCGAGGCTTTTGAGCAGTCTTTAGTGAATTCACTTAGAAGCTGAAGTCATCTTCTGTTAGTTCAGTTACGCCGTTTACTGTCAGCGTATCATCATCACCGAAGGTAACTACAACCGCATTATCTGTGGTTGTCATCTCCAGCTGATCGAACGTAGTACTCATAAGCGTTAGATCAATGGTGTCGTGGTCTTCGAACTTAGCGATGGTGTCATTACCCCAGCCTTCAGCGAAGAAGAATGTATCACACCCTGCGCCACCATCTAGGTGATCGTCACCTTCACCGCCATAAAGGTCATCATCACCTTCACCGCCTTTAAGGGTGTCATTACCAGGAGTGCTGCTATGAGATTCAAGATCAGCATGTGATGTTGAATCATCGAAGTAGTACTCAGGCACATAGTCACCGAAGATTACGTCGTTACCTTTTCCGCCAACGAGGAGGTCATTATCATCGCCGCCGCCAAGGGTGTCGCCACCATCGTCGCCGTAGATTCTGTCATTACCGTCGCTACCAAGAAGGGTGTCGCCGCCATCGCCGCCTCTGAGGACGTCATCGCCAGAGTTACCAGTCATCGCATCCCAGCCATCGCCACCACTCATAGTGTCGTTGCCTTTTCCGCCGAAGCCTGTGTCATGTCCAGCGCCACCGTTGACTACATCGTCACCGTCGTTACCTTCTACACAGTCATGACCGTCGCCACCGTCAACAGTATCGTTACCAGTGTTACCTTGGACGATATCGTCTCCAGATCCACCATTCACAACATCGTTGCCTTTTCCGCCGAAGACTTCGTCACTCTCTGTGCCGCCGTCTACAGTATCATGGCCTTCTCCGCCTCTAAGGGTATCGTCACCAGCTACACCTTCAACAAGGTCGTTACCGGAGTCACCCTTAATAGAGTCGTTGCCATCTTCACCAGCTAAGTGATCATCGCCTTTGCCGCCAGAGATAATGTCATCTCCTTCTTCGCCAGCTACGTAGTCATCACCTTCTCCAGCCGAGATAACATCGTTACCTGCACTACCGCGGATAGAGTCGTTGCCACCAGTGCCTTGCATTTCATCACCCATATCAGGGCAATCATCTTCAGGCTCTGGTTCAGGTTCTGGCTCAGGCTCAGGTTCTGGCTCAGGTTCTGGCTCAGGTTCTGGCTCAGGCTCAGGCTCAGGCTCTGGCTCAGGCTCAGGCTCAGGCTCTGGCTCAGGCTCAGGCTCAGGCTCTGGCTCAGGTTCTGGCTCAGGTTCTGGCTCAGGTTCTGGCTCAGGCTCAGGCTCAGGCTCAGGCTCAGGCTCAGGCTCAGGCTCAGGCTCAG
>CALJMC010000040.1 GCA_937982385.1 uncultured Rickettsiales bacterium
TAGGTAATCCTTCAACAGCAAGCTTCATTGCTAATAAGGTGGCTTGAAGTATGTTGATGTCATCAATCTCTTCTGTGCTAGCAATGCCTACAGACCATTCAGAGTTATTTTGAATATCGTTTAATAGTGCTTCACGTTTAACGGCAGTGAGTTTCTTTGAGTCATGAATGCCTTGTGGCATCAGGCTTACATTTGGGATAATCGCAGCGGCAGCGACTACTGGGCCGGCCCATGGTCCGCGCCCAGCCTCATCGACGCCGCAGACAATGCCGTCATAGTGCTGTTCATAGGAAAAATCTGGAAAGCTACTTGTCATCTTGCTCACAACTCTTTAAGGGTAGGTAGTCATTTTACTTAAAACTTATATACTAAAATGGCTAACCTTTGCGATTGCAAGGGCGCCGATCATTCGGTGGATTAAAATTTATAAGATTTTAATCTTAAAACATTATAGCTTCTAATATAGTCATTGCGAGTCAAAATGCCCACATTAAAATATCCACTAATTCTAGGTTCTGCCTCCGAAGTACGCGCAACTATCTTGAATAGTATCAACTTGCCGTTTGAGGTGTCACCCTCTCCCTATGACGAGGATGCTGCCAAGGCTGATATTGCGCCATTGAACCCTGCCGAGAAAGCAGCTTTCTTAGCCGAAGGAAAAGCACAGGCCCTTGCCGGTGACTATGCAAACCACCTTATTTTGACAGCTGATCAGGTATGTGAATGTAATGGCACTATTTTTAGTAAACCAAAAAATGAAACAAACGCAAAAGAGCAATTATCCATCCTAGCAGGAAGAGCGCATAACCAGCATAGTGCTGTGTGTCTTATGCTCAATGGTGAAGTGGTGTGGAAATATGTCGCCAGAGCTGAATTACATATGCGCCGTTTGAGCAAAATAGAAATAGCACTGTATGTTAAAATGGATGAACCGTTTAGCTCATGCGGAAGCTATATGCTTGAAAAGCACGGTAAACATCTATTTGAATCTATCAATGGAAATGATGATGTGATTAAAGGTTTGCCGAGCATTGAACTGTTGAATGCACTCTATGCGTTAGGGTATCTTGAGCTTTAAGAATAAGCTATAAGTGATAGCTTATTGCTCAAACTCTAAACCAATCGTCTCGTAGAATTCTTTATTCTCTTTCCATTTCTCAGCGACCTTCACAAATAGAAATAAATGAACTTTACGTTTCATCAGCTTGGTGAGATCTGTACGTGATGATTGACCAACTTGCTTGAGCATCGCTCCGCCCTTGCCCAGAACAATCATTTTTTGCGACTCGCTACGCACATAGACCACCTGCTGAATTTTCACTGAGCCATCATCTTTTTCTTCCCAGCTTTCGGTCTCAACGGCGACACTATAGGGCAATTCTTGTTGAAGGCGCATGAAAAGCTTTTCGCGCGTCACTTCAGATGCAAGCTGGCGCATCGGTACGTCTGTCATGGTGTCTTCATCATAAAGCCATGGACTCTCAGGTAAATGTGATGCGAGATATTTCTTGAGATCCAACACACCATCACCTTTATCTGCAGAAATAAGGAAACAATCTGTAAAATCGAGTTCGTTATACATTTCTTTGATAAGCTTAGGGAGTCTGTCTTTCTTGACCGTATCAATTTTATTGATGACGAGCAACTTTTTGAGATGATCAGCTGTTTTTAACTGTTCAATGATATGTTTGGTATTCTCGCACAAGCCCTTATAAGCATCGACCATCAGCACGACAATGTCAGCATCTTTCGCACCATCGAGCGCAGATTTTACCATCGCTTTTTCAAATTTTTTCTTCGCACCAAAGATACCTGGCGTGTCCATAAATATTAGCTGCGTATCGCCGGATATAGTTAGTCCTAATATACGGTTGCGCGTGGTCTGGACCTTGGGTGTGACAATGGCAATCTTGCTGCCCACCATGCGATTAAGTAAGGTCGATTTCCCTGCATTCGGTGCGCCAATTAGGGCGACATAGCCGCAGCGTGTGTTCTTATTCGTGGTCATCTGGATATCCTTCTGAACTCATTTCTAATAATCGTGAGACGGTGCGGTCAAATTCGAAGCTGCCGTCACCTTTTGGGTAGAGTGCATCGGGCGGTGCCGCTGCGCTGCATATAAAGCGTGCCTTATGTTCATAGAGCACATCGATGAAAGTCACAAAGCGTTTTGCTTCATTACGTTTCTCAGGGGTTAGAATGGGAATGTCATGCATCAAAAATGTATGAAAAACGGTAGCTAGCTCTAAATAATCAGCGGAACCGAGAGGCTTTGCACATATCTCGTCAAATGTCAGCATTACCATCTCACGACATGTATGTGTGAGGTGAAGCTTGCGCCCTTTGACAGGAATTGTTTGCGGATGCGGTGTTCCATCTGCACTCAGTTCAGTGAATATGTTGTTGATGAAGCGTGTTGCATCATCACCCAATGGACTGAAATAGCGCGTTGATAAGGCACGCATACGCGTCTTACGGTAATCGGTGTCACTTATTATTTCGATAACGTCACAACGCTCATTCAGCAAATTGACGAATGGCATGAAGCGTTCGCGCTGCAGTCCACCAATATAAAGCTCAGATGGCGGGCGATTTGACGTAAATATAATAATCATGCCGGCATCAAACAAGGCGGTAAATAAACGCGATAAAATCATAGCATCGGCAATGTCATGCACTTGAAATTCGTCGAAACATAAAATGTCGGTCTCGGCGGCAATGTTTGCGGCAGTCATGGTGAGGCTGTCATCATCTGAACTAATGTCTTTTAAAGTGCGTATGCTATGATGCACCTCTTGCATAAAGGCATGGAAATGCACACGGCGCTTTTTACTATGATGAATGGCATCAAAAAACATATCCATCAGCATCGATTTTCCGCGCCCAACACCACCCCATATATAGAGACTATTGGGTTTTCCGTTTGTACGCTCACGTTCGCCAACAGGTTGAGAGCGATTAAAAAGCGACGCGAGTAATCCGCCCCCTTGCTCTTTATCAAAGAACCCCTCGCTATGAATATTGCGAAATACATCCTGCAGCCGCGAGACTAACGCAGCCTGCCCCGCATCCTCTTGTAGGATACTTTGCTGAATAAGGCGCTGATAGCGCGATAAGGGGCTGTCTGACATGCAGTAACTCTAACTAGATTTTCTTGCGTGTTGATTAAGCGTTCTTTATATATGCTCCAGCAATTGGTGCAAGGATGAACAATGATTACGCATATTCATACAGAAGCTGAGCTTGCCCAGTGGCGAGAGCAGCAATCGAACAGAACGATTGGGTTCGTCGCGACTATGGGCGCGCTGCATTCAGGGCATATGGCATTGATAGATACGGCAAAGGATAAGTGCGATGTGGTGATTGCGAGTATTTTCGTAAACCCTACGCAGTTTGATGAGGCACATGATTTGACAGCCTATCCTCGTACGATAGAGGCAGATGTTGCAATGTTAGAAGAGCATGGTGCCGATGCAGTCTTTATTCCAGATGCATCCGCGATATATCCTGTAACATTTAAAACACGAGTATCTGTAGATGGTTTGACAGATGTGCTGTGTGGTTCATCACGTCCCGGGCATTTTGATGGCGTGGCGACTATCATTACGATTCTACTGAATATGATGCGCCCTGACATTAGCTTTTTTGGCGAGAAAGATGCGCAACAATTGCTTGTATTGCAGCGGTTGCAACAAGACCTGCGATTATCTGGCGCTGTTGAAGGTGTGCCGACAGCGCGGGCGGAAGATGGTTTAGCACTCTCGTCACGTAATCAGAATTTGAGCCATGTTGAACGCGCAATAGCACCGGTATTGTATAGCACATTGCAACATATCAAGCGTGAGATAGCACAAGGTGAAGACATTAAGGGGGCTATTTTGCGTGGTGAGGCGATGATTCTCGAAGCAGGGTTTGTTGCTATTGATTATTTGGAACTTAGAAATGAGCAGAGTTTAGAACATATTGAACAGAGTGATGAGCTGATGAGTCCGGCACGCTTATTCATCGCCGCACGTATTGGAAAAACACGACTCATTGACAATATACGCATAACGCGCTAGGTCATGAGGCAACAAATGTAATGGAGTGCAGCACAGATGGATGACGGACAAACTTATAAAGAATTTATGGATGCAGAAGCTATTCTTAAAGGACATTTTATTTTGTCATCTGGTTTGCATAGCGATACCTACCTTCAATGCGCGCGTGTATTAATGGATGCGCACCGTGCAGACAGACTTTGCCGTGAACTCGCTGATACGGTGCGAGATGAAGTTGGACACCCGATTGATATGGTCGTCGCACCAGCCATGGGCGGTGTTGTGGTTGGTTATGAAATGGGCCGACAGATGAAGCTTCCGAGCATTTTCTGTGAACGTGTAAATGGCTCTTTTGAAGTGCGTCGTGGCTTCGAGATTCCAAAAGGATCCCGAGTTTTACTTGTTGAAGATGTTGTGACGACAGGAAAGTCCTCCTTGGAAGCAGTTAAATGCATCGAGGAACATGGTGGAAATGTTGTTGCTGAAGCGTGTTTGATTGATAGATCATCAGGAAAACATGGCCTTCCCTTCCCGCTCTTCTCACTCTTGCAGTTGAATGTGGCAACCTATGCGCCGGATGCCCTCCCGGAGCATTTACAAGCACTCGAAGCGATCAAACCGGGTAGTCGTCACTTGAGCAAAACAGCATAATTATTGCCTTCCTCTCTTTCGCCACGAGTGTTAGTCCTGGCGTTCTTCTGCCCCGACTTGTTGCGTTCGAGGGCATGAAAAAGCGCATCCCATTCCTCCTCCACTAATGGCGGAAACTGTTCTTCGCTATCGTCTAGCAGTTCCTCCCGATTCAACAATTCTTTTTCCATTCTTTCGAGTTTCAACTCTTCTTGCTTAAATCGCAGCGCTGATTCTGCCAACTTAACCTGCAGTTGTATAACACGTGTATGAGCAGAAAGCAGAGAATCCTTTTCATTCCATAAAAGTCCAGTTATGTCGTCTTCTTTTAAATGTTCTGTTTGGCTTCTAATAAGCATCAACATAGATAAAAGCACGGCTCTCGACTTTTCTATATCTTTCTTTATTTTGATATATAGCATTTTATTACAATATGTTAATTATATTATTTTTTTATGATATTTTTTTATACCTAATACAGGAAGTGAAAAATAGTTTAAAAACAATTGCATCTATAGCGTGCATAGATATATTAAGTTAACTATTCCTTAACTATTAATAAAGCAACAAACACACCTATAACGGGAAAATATAAATATAAAAACAACCCTTCCGAGTCAAAATGTAATGGCAGACACTGTGTTTTATGAGATGCTTTCTAGAGTTAAATAATATTGGAGCTATAGAGAATGACTTACGATAATAATGATGCTGCAGGCGCAGCTTCGCCTTATGAAGAAGTGAATGATTATAATCCAACAGCCGCAGAACAAGCTTTGTGGCGCGCAGTTGTTGTTCAGGCCCTTATGGATGCATCAAGCATGAGTAAAAAAGCCGAAATGCAACAATATAGACGTGAGGCACAGGTGTGGTTGCGCGGGAATAGTGAAAATTTTCTGACAGTATGTCATTACGCGGGTTTTGATCCTGAATGCACCAGAGAAATGATTAAGCAGGCGCTGAGTCGAGGTTGTTATTGGCGTGCTGCACCAGGTGCAGGTGCCAGAGCAAAAAAATATGGCCGATCAGGCCGCCGTCCAACTAACCGTAGGTAAAGTTATATAAAAAAGGTCGAGGCCCATGCCCCGACCCTTTCAATAGAATGTATAATTCTTTAAGCAACGAGTGAACGTAGCTCGGCAGGTACGAGGTTGAGCACTTGTTCAACAAGTTCTTCGCCTACATTTTCTTTAGCAAATGCGAAGAGACGTGAGGCAATATCACCAAGCTGTCCCGCATTCAAATCAGCCGCTGAAAGCAATGATGTTACACCAGCGAGTCCGCCAAGCGTGTCACCCAAATCAGAGCCACCTAAGAATTTTGAGGCTAGGCCGCCAAGCATGCCGCCAGATGAACCCGCACCTGAAACAGCAGAAGCTGCAGAGGCCATCAAGCCGTCAGCGCCGGGAAGTCCACCAATAAGTGAGGCAACTGAGTTGTCGCCATCTGCACTATCATTTAAAAGGTTTAAGATGCCACCAACAGCGGTGTTTGCTTGTGTATCAGAAATGCCGATTTCTGATGTAAGTTGTCCGATAAGATTTGCAATCATGATTGTCTCCTACGTTGAGTTATTATAATCTCACAACCCATTCCCTTTTTTGAAAACAAGCGGTTGAGAAAACACAGACTAACGCTATAATGCAAAAAAATCGAGCTTTTAAAATGATGAAGGAATGATGCATGTCTGAAGGTAATGGAATTTTTGTTGGTACAGGTGAAGATAAGCAGCATCTTCTTTATAAGCTAGCAAACCGTCATGGGCTCATTGCAGGAGCGACAGGCACAGGTAAAACCGTAACATTACAAATTCTGGCAGAAGGCTTTTCCAAAGCGGGTGTGCCAGTATTTATGGCAGATGTGAAGGGTGACCTGTCGGGTATATCTCAATCTGGCAGCGCTGAGTTTAAATTACATGACAAGCTTCTTTCTCGTGCGGAGAAAATTGGTTTGGATGATTATGGTTATCGCGATTTCCATACCATATTTTGGGATTTATATGGCGAACAAGGTCACCCCATTCGTACGACCATTACGGATATGGGTGCCCAACTTCTCTCAAATTTGATGGAATTGAACGATACACAAGAAGGTGTTTTGAACATTGCTTATGTGGTGGCGGAAGAGAAAAAACTTCCGCTCATAGATTTGAAAGACTTGCGCGCAATGCTGACCTATCTGTCAGACCATGCTAAGGATATTCAGACACGCTATGGCAATGTATCAGCGTCATCCGTTGGCGCAATTCAGCGCCGTTTACTTGTACTAGAACAGCAAGGCGCTGAAAACTTTTTTGGTGAGCCAGCCCTTCAACTCTCAGACATGATGTTAAAACGTGGTCAAGAAGGCTACATTAATATTTTGGCAGCGGATAAGCTGATTAATTCGCCAAAGCTTTATTCAACCTTCTTGCTGTGGATGCTGACAAAATTATTTGATGAGCTGCCAGAAGTCGGAAACCCTGATAAACCTAAATTGGTGTTTTTCTTTGATGAAGCACATTTGTTGTTTGAAGATGCTCCCAAAGCATTACTCGACAAAGTTGAGCAAGTGGTGCGCTTGATTCGTTCAAAAGGTGTGGGTGTATTCTTTGTGACGCAAAACCCAATGGATGTGCCTGATGATGTGCTGGGGCAACTCGGAAATCGTGTGCAGCATGCCTTGCGTGCCTTTACGCCGCGTGATCAAAAAGCGGTGAGAGTAGCGGCCCAAACTTTCCGTCAGAATCCTAAATTTAAAGCGGAAGATGCTATTACTGAATTAGGCATTGGTGAAGCATTGGTGTCGATGCTTGATCCAAAAGCGGCCCCGTCTATTGTTGAGCGTGCGCTTATTCGCCCGCCAGAATCCCGCTTGGGACCAGCAACAAAAGAGGAACGTGCAAAGGTAATGGCAGCAAGCCCAATAGCAGGAGTCTATGAAGCGCTGAGGGACCGTGAGTCAGCTTTCGAACAGCTAGAAGAAGTGCGTGCAGAAGAAGCTGAGGCCGCTGCTGAGGCAGAAGAAGCGGAAGCAAAAGAGAAAGCGTCTAAGCCTGCACGTAAATCTACACGTATGGGAATGGGGCAATCTATAATGCGTTCAGTGCTTAGAAGCATAGGTACCAAGGTTGCAGGACGTGTTTTGTCAGCTATTTTCAAAAGCATAAAATAGCCCCCTAGCTTCAATTGTCATTAAACTGTCATACAATGGCGTGTTGTTTTGCGCTATACCAACCTCATAACATTTATGGGGTTTACTATGTCAGATGATGATAAAACAAAAAAGCAGGTAGGTAATGTTGTTAACTTAGATGATGTTCGAGATGAAAAAGCAAAGTTGGCTAAAGGTAAAGAAAATAATTCCTCAGGTTCTGATGCTGAGGGAGAGAAAGGCGGAGAGCTTAATCTAGGGTCGATAGGTGTTGATGTTTCAGAATTAGTAAAAAAATCGAACAAAGTTTACCTCCAGCAGATCCCGCTCCTCTGCACCCTCTTACCGAATTAGTGGATAAAATAGATTTTACGCCAAGAGCCTTAGCTATAATCTTATTTTCTTTAGCTTTGTTTCAGACTGGCTATAGTCATTACAATAAGAATAAAGTTTTAGATGCGTATAAAGACCTCGTTACTATTAAGGGCGCCCTTAACCCTGAAAAATATGATTTCGAGATTATAGAAGATAATGGGTTTGAAGTAGATGGCGTTCAAATAATAAATAAAGAGACAGGTGAAAAATGCTCTTTTCTTTTTTCAGATAATGCTAAAGATATTGTTACCCAGTCTTATGAAGAGCAGCAAGCACATTTGGACAGCGATATAACCAGTGAGACGACATTTGAAGACATGCTTGAGCGTTTAACGCCGTTAGTTGAAAATGGGGAAATTACATGCTCACAGCCCAGCATACTTGAAGACATGCTGGGTTCAGTGAAAAATGCTGAGCAAGCTATCACATATGGTGAGGCAAATGCTGCTATTGAAACTTCAGTGCCTGCAGCTGATACGTCAAGCCTTGGTGTGAACTATTCTATTATGAGAGATTAAGCCAACTTGGCGATTTCTTCTCGTGAGAGATTTCCGGGAACCAATACCAGTGGAATATGGAGTTCATCGCCTACTTGTGATGAGAGGAATGAAGTGAGTTTTCCGCGAGCAGCATTGTTGGCGGCTACACCGACAACAAGCAAGTTTGCACTGCATTTCTCAGAATTTGCATGCTCCAAAATAGAGTCACCCACTGCGCCCTCATAGAGAATGGTGGTTGGTTCTACACCCATCATTTCGACGGCTTCTTTTTTCATTGCTTCTAGGAGGATTTCGCCCTCTTCTATGCTCTCTTCCGTCATTTTATCGGCGATAGAAAAGATAGATTCGGTGAAAGGTGGCTCGACCACATGCAGCAAAGTCACGCGCGAATCGCAATGAATGGCACGCATACACGCAAACATAAGCGCAGTACGAGACTCAGCTGCTTTATCTACGCATACAAGAAAATTTACATCGTCATCTAATGCAGGAACATCAATCATTTTCAACCCTTTATAATGGTTAGAATGGTAGCATATTATTTGTGAAAAACAAACGACTTGTTTTATAAGCGTTTGAAAACCGTACTGGCAAACCAGCCACCAAAGAGCGCAACGCATACCGCGATAAACCCATAGAGAAGCGGGTTTTGATGGGCCATTTGATAGACAAATGCGTCAAACCCAACCTTATAGACATTGATAGGAGTTGTGTGCATGCCAACTAGCTCGCCCCCACTAAAGAGATAGAGCTCGGCGGTATATTTGCCGCGTGGGGTGATGTCAGGAAATGGAATGCTGATTTTGAATAATGTTTCACCAATAAATTCTACGTCACTTGATGATTGATTATAAAGCTTTTGTGCACGCATTGAGCGAATGAGTGCACGTGAAAAACTTTTACGCTCGCTATCTTCGATGAGGCTGGGCTCAGGTATGTCGTCATCTAACGGCATGTAGGGAGAAATGGCAGCGTTATAGCCGATGCCTAGCGCTTGATAATAAATGGATTTTTTGATTTTTTCATAGCTGCGTGATGAGGCTAAATGATAGAATCCCGGGATAAAAGAAAATTCTTCTTCGGCTCTGTTAATCCATATACCATAAGCTCTTTCTTTACGGCGCACCGTGGCTTTGCGGTCTGGTCCACGTACAACCACAACAATATCGCCAGGTTCATTACGCGCGCCAAACAAGATAAGTTCCGTGCCGCTAAAGGCAGTGTGAAGGGTGATTTCGTGATTGGAAATATCACCAACCAGAGGTTTTGCTTGTGCCGTGCCAATCATTACAAAGAGGATTAAGAGCGTGCGCCAGAGTGTCATCATGATGTATTCTCCAAAGTTAGGCTGAATATATCATCAGGGGTGGCAAGTAACCCAAGAGCAAGCTTGAAGGCAACTGCCAATACAATCAGCGCAAGGAGCCCGCGAAGATATTCTGTCGGAAGCTTGGTCGCTAAGCGTGTACCAATTTGCGCACTGATAACAGAGCCTGTCAGTAGCATCATTGCCAGAATGACATCGACTGTTTGGTTTTGGGTGGCATGCAG
>CALJMC010000041.1 GCA_937982385.1 uncultured Rickettsiales bacterium
TCTCCGCTGCAGTAAGTGCTTGAACCGTGCCGCCCGCTCCATAAATGCCATTGAACACTTGTGACGGGTGGCGATAAATAAAGTCTTCTATGCCATCAATGACGCCCCCTTTTTGGGAAAGGTTTTGGGCGGATAGTGCGCTTTCATCAGGGATGTCGATGCCTTGCTGCTCTAAATCATCTTTCAGTGCAAGTGAGAGTTCGTGAAGATGTTTCTCGAGCGGTTTGTGCCCGTAGCGCAAGGCGGCGATACTTCCTACGCCCCAACACATGCTTGCGATAAGTGCTCCAACTTGCTTGTCTTTACGGAGCATGGCAGCGGTGCCGAGTGCAGCATCGGCGGCAAGATAACCCAAGCCAGCAGACTCAAGGCTTCGGTCCTTCAGCGTAGCAACAATGCCTTTTGGCTCGTTTGGTGTGTTTTGTCTAGCATCCATGCCCTTAGTTTAGCATAGATTTATGACAGGCTGATGACGGTTGGTATATTATTCAAAATCACCGACAAGTGCGCGCAGGCGTGCTTCTTTAGTCCAGCCCGTCTCTTCATATATTTTGAGGGAAAGGGTTGGGTCTGCCAAATGCCCTAAGAAACGTGCTAGGCTTTGTATAACGCGGATTATTTCTGCTTCAGGTGGAATCCCGTCATGAATGACACAACAGGATTGAATGGCGAGACGCACAGTGGCAAACCGCACGGCAATGAGTATGCAGCGCTCAACCATGCTGCTGCCTAGCCCTGCGAAAGGGAAAAAATTGGTGCTAAGTTCCGCGCGCAACCAACGTTTTAAAACGATGTCAAGTTCGGGTGCCCATTCTCTGCGCCAGCGTCGTTCCATATTATGCCATGCAGGATAGCTGTTATCTGATGTTTGAATCCGCAATGGGTCTTTGACAAATGACGCATCCAGAGCGATTTCCATTTCTTTGATCGTACGTTCTAAGCGAGGGCGCGGGGTTGGGCGCGAGGCATCGACTAATCCGACTAATGCATAAAGAAGATTGAACGGGTCATTGGGGCTATGTTCGGCAGGCAAGAGACGCAGATCGGCAGTTTTGAGATAAAATGGGACCGCTGCTTCCCATGTGTTCATGTCTAACATGCGCAGTGAATGTACTACGGAGAGGAAACGGGAGAGTAGACGTTCTGCGTTGGTGTTGTTCACGAGGCATGCTTCGATGAAGGCTTGGTGAATATTGACACCTCCCTCAGCGCCAATTTCAGCAATGGTATAATCGACAAGGCTAGCGGGGAGGCGGTCTATTGTGCTTTCCTTCCAATTAGTGTCATTGTCGGTGAACAAAGCGAGTCGTGCTATCTCGGGGCATGAGAGCGATGCAGTCATAATCATCTGCTCCCCCATATGACGTGTAATGCGTGGGAAGAAATTGCAGGCATCGCCGAGATATTCTTCACCGTATTTTGCCTGGATGCCGCAGAGTCCGTTATCGAATTTTACACAATAATCTGTTTCTGGGTCGCGCTTCATAATCCATTCTGCTTCGCCCGTGGAGACAGCCTCCATGAGGTCTGGCTTGTCAGCATATTTTTCTTTGGTGTGCACATCAAGCTGCATGCCCCAGCCTTTGCAGCATGTGTCGGCACAGTCTGCACCGAGGCATTCAAAATCAGCAACATAGGATGTTTGTCGGATGGCGGTCATGGATTGTCTCGCAAATGGTTTGTAAAAAATGCTGATTCTTTTATAACAAAGAACTAGCGTTATCCTAGTATATTCT
Source organism: uncultured Rickettsiales bacterium (assembly GCA_937982385.1). Lineage (GTDB taxonomy): Bacteria > Pseudomonadota > Alphaproteobacteria > Rickettsiales > UBA998 > CALJMC01. The sequence goes on from CALJMC010000041.1 coordinate 1,737, forward strand.
CAAAAGTGGGAAGATAAGTTACATGGCGTGCTTGTTTGTCGCTTATCGAAGATGTAGGGTGGCGGCAAGAATTTGCAATTCACACACATAAATAAAGGTTTCTTGATATGACAATGGACAATGATGCACTATTTGATGAAGCGGACGAACTCCATGATGAAGGAGATTTTGCAGCTGCATTTGCATTGTTTAGCAAGGGTGCTGAGGATGGGGATACAAGCTGTATGCTTCGTTTGGCGTTAATGTATAGTAACGGCGAAGGTGTAGAGCTGGATTTGGATAAAACCGAAGAGTGGGAACTCAAAGCAGTGGAGGCGGGTGAGCCGCTGGCGATGCTGAACCTTGCCATGACATGCCGTATTAACGGCGATATGCGCGCATCAAAAGCATGGCTTGAAAAAGCGCTGAAAGCTGGATTCGATGAAGCGGCATTAGAATTAGCCAAGCTTTATATGGTAAGTGATAAAGAGACAGCACAAGTAATATATTATTTGGAGATTGCACTCGCGGGAGATTCCATGTCAGAGGATGATATGGAAGAGGCAGACGCTTTGCTTCAAGAAATGAAGGTCGCTTAGTTTAATAGAGTTAATCTACTGTATAAAATGTCTACTGTATAAAAAACGCCAGCCCCTCGTGAGAAGGACTGGCGTTTTAGTTTTGTGACGTGTTACGCACTAATCATGTGGCGTACAACATATTTGTTGTTGCGCAAGACATATTGCTCAGCCTTGCGTGATTTTGCATCCATAAAGATAGGTGCACGCGCATTAGCAGAGAGGCGTACTTGATCAATATCGCGATGGACAGATACGACCAATAGTAGGGCTACATCTTTTTCAGAGAAGCCGAGGTCTTTGCAGCCATCTTCAATGTCTTTACGATCAATGATTGCATTTTCAATATCAATTGGCAATGCGATGAAAGAAAGATTATTATCTTCCAATGATTGCAAAAGTTTGAATTGTGCGAATTTCTCGACAGGGAAGTCCATCAATGCGAATGATGTTTTCTCTGGCATGCCAAGCAATCCCTTTTGGAATGCAATAGGGTTTTCGCGATTGACAGTAATTTTGCCAAAGCGTGTTTCAATCACATCGCTTTTAGCTTGCGTGCCGGCATCATCTGCTGGCATTTGGCTGGCGATTACTGCTGAGTTGTCGCTTGAGGTCACGGTTGCCTGCTGATTGTTCATGTTAGTCTCCTGATGTTTAGGTTAACGTATAATTGGTTAATAATCTATTACAAACGTCGAAAAAAACGAAAGTAATGTGGTTTTCTTGGGTAAAATGGTAAGGCTTCCTTTCTTATTTCTTTTTTTATTAGTTGAGGTAATCAGAGAGCGAGAGACTCGAGATTCTCGCAAACGCCTGAAATGAAGCGGTGAGGATGGTTTGTTCTAGGGCAAGTTGTGTTGTGGCTTCTACCACATCAACACTGCCAATCTCATCTGCAACACTCGTGAAGTAAAGACGGCTTGCTTCATGCGTGGAGTTGATGCGATCCATCTCGACGGTGTAGGCATCCATACGTGTTTGCATTGTATTGAGCCCGTCTACCGCTTTGTTAATTGCTACCAATGTTTGATCTAGAAGGTCGTCATCGTCGTTTGCATGTGCTTCTAGCCCGAGATGGTAGGCATTGTATAATTCTTGAATAGCAGGGTCATCTGCACGAATATCTAATTCGATCTCATAGCCATCTTGTGGCTTGGTAATATAGCTATTTGCACTGCCTTGATAATGATTGATATCGGCGACACCTAGCTCACCTTGGTTGGGTGGTGGATCCAATACTGGAGGGGTGCCGGTGCGCGTGCCACTGAATAGATAGCGCCCTTCAATATTAACGTTGAGTTCACGGGCTACGGCGCTAATCATGCCTTCCCATTGCTGGGCAAATGCGAGATTATCGGCGAGTGCGTCATTGCGACGCAATGTAACCAAATCCTGCATATCATCGGCGAGTTCGATGCTGTTGCTAACAGCGGTACGAATCGTATCCATGCGCACGATTGTTTCGGCGTTATTATTGATATAGTTTTCAGTTCTTTTGACTTCTGCTTCTACGGTTATAAATTCCTCAATATCGCCCGTAAGTCCTTTGAAATTCCGCGATCGATTTCCGCTAGAAATCTGATCTTGCAAATCTGCCAAGTCACGCTGTACGCTTGAGAAATGACTCAATGTCGTTTGATGTTGTGCGTAGTTACTCGTTCTACCTATTCCTATCGAGCCCATTTTAGTATCTCCTTAGTTTTTCTATGTGCTGTGTACATCATGGTGCTAGCTCCTAAAATGCGTTCAGCAAGGTTTCAAACATCTCGCCTGCCGTTGTAATCACACGCGCTGAGGCGGTGTAGGCATTTTGAAAGATGATGGTGTTGGCAAGTTCTTCATCAATATTAACGCCTTTGAACGTGTCTGAGCGTTCAATATAGCCATTGAGAATAATCGATGCGTCTTCAGTGAGCTGCTCTATATTGGCAGCACGCGCAGAGTTAAAGGAAATCACTTCTGAGAGATAGCCATTAAAGTTTTGTACTGAGTTTCCTAAACCGCCGGCTTCATCAAACGCAATTTGGCTTGTAGACAAGTCTGCAAGCTGTTGGCCAATACTATTGTCACCGACATAGCGTTCGTAGGTATAGAGGGGGGGCGAGTCTGGGTCTGTTGGCTGGTTAGATCGTTCCAATGTGCCGAGTGAAAGTAGTGATGCATCATCATCAAAGCGTTCTTCTACTGCCATTTTAATTGCGCTGCTTGACGTGGTGTCACCAAAGGCTGTTTCTTCATTGCTTTCAAAGAAATTATTGAGTCCGAAATAATGAGAGAAATTGCGGCCTGTGCCAATGAGATCAGGATTTGCCGTTGGTTGACCGCGCTCTGCGGTTCCAAGATCTTCGATAACAATGCGGTGTGTCTCATCACCCGTTTTAAGCACTAGTGAACCCGCTCGTGTTTTGATGTAATCACCATTATTGTCACGTGGAATCTCAACACCATCAGCATCTACTAGCATTGCAGTTAAATAGGCTGAGTTATTGCTCGGTGCGCTGCGGGTAGCATCGCCGCTGGCGGCAGTGCTTTCGAAGCGATCATTAAGCATATTGGTTTGATAGTTGTATACGCGATAAGTTATAACAGATGTCTCAATGTCACTGATGCCACCTTGTTTGTCATCCACTCCGACTGTCACGCTGATATCGTAGTAAGACGAGGTATCATTTGCGGTGAGGTCAAGATCAATACGTGCCGCGCTGTCCGTACGGCGTTTTGCGCCTGTTTCAATGGTGTCTTGGGGGGTTGTTACTTCAACCCCAATGGCGCCAACGGAACCTGTTGCAGTTGCTGCGCCTGCCGGAAGTTTTATCTGTATGCTGCCAGGCGTTACTGATTGCACTTCAAAATATCCTGTGAGGCTGGCGGCAGGGATGCCATTTATGGCAGCGCCTGGGTCGCTAAGGAAAATACGGTCACCCACTTGCAAATCATGCCCTGAGATAGCAATATCTATGTCACCTGAACCTGAAGTGGTGGTGTAAGTGTTGGTGAAGTCAACCGGGGTGGATGTTGGTCCTGAATTGAGCGCGGTAATATTTGTGCCTGTGTCATCTATCACGGCAATATTGGAGAGGAATAAATCAGAGTCAAAGCCTGAGATGTTCTCGATGTCAAAATCAAACACGAATTTAGCGGGGGCATCAGGCATGGCATTAACGGCTGATGTCATTTGAATATTGTTGAAATTGCCCACAGTAGTTTTGATAGGGGAGGCGCTGTAATGGTTGTTGATTTCATCAATGATGGTTTGAATGTCAGGGTTACCTGCACCAAATCCGCCATCCAGCGTGCTTAAGTCAAGTTCAAGCGGGCGGAAACCTGTATAGGATTCGTCGTTATAGGTCGCTGTTAGAGGCTGTCCTGAGCTGTCTAATACGGCGAGTCTAACTGCGCCTTCCCACTGGTTGCGATTATTGCCGAACACGTCACGTGACCCGGTTAATTCTTGGCTGCCGGGGAAAGAAGAACCAAGGTTATGTATTGCGTTGAATGTATCGCGTAACACGCTAGAGAATTCATCAAGCTGCGCCAAAATATCAGGAATAACTTGGTCACGTGTTTCTTGTAGTCCTTTCAGGCGTCCGCCTGAGAGCAGGTTTGTCACGTCACCATCTACACCAGCGGAAATCAGTACGCGTGGTTCGCCATTTAAACGCGCGGTTCCATCAGGGTTGTATGGCAGAACACTAAGTTCGTTTAATGGGGTGTCATTAATGAAGAAATTAACGTCATTTACATTATTATATTCAAGTTGATAGAGCCCTGAATCAAGCAGAGCGATACCTTGACCTGTAAAGACATGCACTTCTCCCGAATCTTGGAAAAAGGTGGAGATGTTCATTTCTTCTGAGATGTCCTCTAGCAGAACATCGCGCTCATCAAGTAAAGATGCGGCGGGCTGTCCTAAGGCATTGGACTGATTGATAGAGATATTTAAATTAAAGAGGGCTTGTAGCTTGTTGTTGATGTTGGTCACTGTTTCATCAATTTCTTGATCGGCTTGCAGACGTAAAAACTCAAGGTCACCAGCCATGTCAGACACTTCACGTGCAAGGGTTTCAGCCGTGAAATAAGCATTTTCTTGGAAAGATGTCCGCTCTGGTGTTTCAGCTAAAGATTGGATCGCGTTCAAGAAGTTTTCAGTATATTCATCTAAGCTGTTGGTTTGACCTGGTTCACCAAGACGAATTTGGATACGATCCATAAACTCATTGATGGCCGCACGTTCACCCACTGTACCATATTGACGACGTACACTTGTTTGCAAGAAAGTGTCAACTTGGCGCACAATGCCTTCCATGCGAACGCCACCAATCTGACCATCGAAATATTGCGATGACAAGCTCGCACTCTGCTTCGAATAGCCGTCTGTGTTAACGTTTGCAATATTATGCGACGTCACAGCCAGCGCCTGCTGATTTGAATGCAGGCCTGTCAAAGCGTTGTTGAATGCGATGGAGAGTGACATGTTCTTTTTTAGTCCTTTTGGTTATTCAAGTTGCTAGTCTTAAGTTTTTCAAGGTTATATTGGCGGCTGCAAAGCAATCAACAATCAAATACTTCTATCTACTGTCATTGAGATGCTCTCTTGGCCCATGCCATTAGAGCCTTCTTTAGTGTAGCTTGCTGTTTTTGCATCTTCATTCACGGCGTTTACAATGGCTTCTGTGACCTTGAGATTCACTTCGCGTGCAATGAGCAGGCGACGGTGATTCTCTTTCATGATGCCTTGGAAGATCTCGATAATCTGTGCGAGTTCCAAGCAATCATCATCAGTCAGCATTGTCAGCAGGTGAGGGTTGGTATCGATATGACGTTTTTGTCCTTCAAGTGCATCGAGTAGCTGTGTCTTTTCTTTCTGCAAACCTTCAAGCTCTTTAATCTGCATTTGGGCAAGAAACTCTACCTCTTGCGCCAGTACTTGGCTGAGACGTGCAGTGAGGGCGACAATGCCTTCGACGTCGATACGGTCATTGTTAATGCGTGTTCCTGTCTCGATCGCTTGGTTTTCAAGACCGATATCATCGATGCTCTCATCGAATACATCTTGCGAAAAAGCGGTTGCATCCATTGGGATAGCGCTTTGTTCTAATAGTTCCTGATGTTGTTGTCTCATGGTATTACTTCTCCACTTCTTGTAGGGTTAACATTTGTTTTTTGATATGATCGGCGAGTCCTACTCCACCAGTTCTTGCAATAAGCTTGCCATATTCATCAACCATCATATCCTGATAGATATTTTCGGCGCTGCCGCCACCCATAAGCTCGTTGCTTTCCTTCTCTCCGAACGTATGTTTAAGCATTTGAGAAATAAAAACAGATTCGAATTCTTCTGCCGCTGCTTCCACTTGTGCTTCGGTTACTTTATTGCCGCCATGAAGCGCCATTGGACCCTTCTTCAACGACTTAATATTGATGTCATTTTGATGTAGGCGCATAGGCTCGGCTTTCTCTTCAGTTTCAATCTTCAGCTTGAAAGGAGAGGGTGCTTGGGTGCGTTGTAATGCTATTGCTTCAGCCATGATGTCTCCTTCCCTATCGTGATTCGATGTCAGCTTGCAGGGCACCTGCAGCCTTGATGTTTTGCAAAATGGTAATCATGTCGCGTGGACCCACACCCAGAGAGTTCAATCCTGCGACTAAATCTTTGAGCGTTGCGCCTCCGCCTACGATGCCAAGCTTGTTGCCACCTTCTTCGTCCACTGCGACGTCTGTACGGGGAACAACGACTGTTTCAGCGCTCTCAGGGGCAAAGGCTCCCGGTTGCGACACTTCAGGGCGTTCATCGACACGTACTACCAAGTTTCCTTGTGCAACAGCGACAGAATCAATACGAACATTCTCGCCCATCACAATGGTGCCAGATGCTTCGTCAATGACGATGCGAGCGGCTTGGTCGGTTTCAACTTCAATTTGCTCGATGTCAGCGAGCATGCTCACCACATCATTTTCATATTCAATCGGCACTTCCACTTCTACTGTGCCAGGGTCTTCCAAACGAGCGATGCCAGGCCCTAAGCGGGCATTGATGGCGAAGAGGATGTTGCGCGCGGTTGAAAGGTCTGGGTTGCGAAGCGCAAGCTTCACGGAGTTCATATTGTTGAGTTTGAAATCAATTTCACGTTCGATGATGGCACCGTTCGAGATATAGCCATTGGTGGGGACGCCTTTAATAATGGCGGTGCCAGACTGACCGCTTGCACTAAATCCACCGATAGCAACAGCACCTTGTGCCACGGCATAGACTTCACCATCTGCACCGAGCAGAGGTGTTGCCAGCAATGTTCCACCTTGGAGGTTCTTCGCGTCACCCATTGCACTGACGGCAATATCCATGCGACTACCACTGCGGGCAAAGCCTTTAAGCGTTGCTGTTACGGTCACTGCTGCGACATTGCGGGATTTAAGGTCTGAGCCACGGGTGTTCACCCCTTGGCGTTCTAAGAAGGCAATGAGGGATTGTTCGGTAAAAGCATTGTTTTTGAGGCTGTCACCTGAGCCATTCAAACCAACGACTAAGCCATAACCCATCAGCATGTTGTCACGCACACCTTCAAAGGACACAATGTCCTTAATGCGTGCTGCTTCTGCTGTCATGGGCGCTAGAGACAATATGATTGCCATAAAGCTATAAGTTATTATTTTTAATCTATTTTTCATTAGTTAGTCCTCACATAATATCGTGTCTTGAACGCACGAATTTATTTATTATGTAAGAACCAATGCAAAGGCTGTGCCAGATTGTTTGCTTGCCCCTGCTGCGGGATGCTCCCTCCGCAATAGGTGACTGCTTCGCAAGCTCAGGGCTGACGCGAACGTGCTGTTCACGTTCAGAGTTTTTCTGTCACCCTGAACTTGATTTAGGGTCTATCTTAGATGGGTGCTGAAACGAGTTCAGCATGACAGTGCTTTTTGAGGGGTAAACAAAAAAGGCACCCGCTTGTCCTGCAGTTAAGCAGGGAAGCGAGAGCCTTAAGTAAAACACCCACCAATCATCATGCATACTAAACTTAGTATGATGATAATTATGAGGATGGTGATGAAACACCCTAGTCGGGAAATCATCATTCACCTCCGTTGGGAGATTAAGACTAATCATTAGTCAAAAAAATCTCGTGAGAGAAAAGTATAAAAATCTATTTATACAAAGTGAATGGTGGTTATAGCAGATGATTGTGACGGTTTGATGAAGGTTCTGGATACTCGTCATGCCGACGCAAGTCGGTATCTCTTTGCAGGAGATCCCGTGTCGTAGCACGGGATGACGAGTTGGTGGGTAGCCCCTAGTTTCTATTCATCATCTCGTCTAACCAAAATCTCACGTTTCCCGACATGGTTGGCGGGGCCTACTACGCCTTCGCGTTCCATTTTCTCGATAAGGCGGGCGGCGCGGTTATAGCCTATTTTTAGGCAACGCTGAATATAGCTAGTGGAGGCTTTGCCATCACGGGCGACAATGGCTACTGCGCGGTCATAGAGCTCGCGGTCAGCATCGGATTCTTCTTCGTCCTCAAACATACCCATCTCATCTTCATCTGAGACAGTCACTGATTCTACATATTCAGGCTCGCCTTGCGTCTTGAGATAGTCTACGAGCTTGCCGACTTCCTCATCACTCATGAACGGTCCATGCACACGCGTGATGCGTCCACCGCCTGCCATGTAGAGCATATCACCCATGCCGAGCAGTTGTTCCGCGCCTTGCTCACCCAGAATGGTGCGTGAATCGATTTTCGAGGTTACTTGGAAACTGATACGAGTCGGGAAGTTAGCTTTAATCACGCCTGTAATCACATCCACAGACGGACGCTGTGTCGCCATGATAATATGAATTCCTGCCGCACGCGCCATTTGCGCGAGGCGCTGAATGGAGGCTTCAATGTCTTTGCCAGCTACCAACATCAGGTCAGCCATTTCATCGACAATCACCACGATGAATGGCAGTGCATTCATGTCAATTTCTTGCTCTTCATAGATGGGCTTGCCTGTGTCAGGGTTAAAGCCAGTTTGCACATTTCGTGTGAGGGATTCGTTGTTTTTGCGCGCTTCTTTGAGGCGGGCATTATAGCCATCAACATTACGTACGCCCAAGTTTGCCATCAAACGATAACGATTTTCCATTTCTTTTACAGCCCATTTGAGAGCTACGACAGCTTTGCCCGGCTCGGTCACTACAGGTGAAAGCAGGTGAGGGATGCCATCATAAATAGACAGTTCGAGCATCTTCGGGTCAATCATGATGAACTTACATTGATCAGGTGAATAGTGATAAAGCAATGATGCAATCATGGTGTTAATTGCCACGGACTTACCAGAACCCGTTGTACCCGCAACAAGCAAATGCGGCATGCGCGCAAGGTCGGCAATCACAGGGTCGCCACCAATATCTTTACCCAGCACCATCGGCAGGCTGCATTTGGTGTCTGTGAAGGTGTCGTCCTCGAGCAGTCCGCGCATATACACGGTTTCACGATTTTGGTTGGGTAACTCGATACCAATAGCATTGCGCCCCGGAATCACTGAAATGCGAGCGGAAACAGAACTCATGGAACGGGCGATATCATCTGATAAGCCAATCACACGGGCAGATTTTGTTCCAGCAGATGGCTCGAGTTCATAGAGGGTCACCACTGGTCCAGGGCGGATATTGACAATCTCGCCATGTACGCCAAAATCTTCCAACACAGATTCAAGCATTTTTGCATTTTGTTTCAGTGAGCTGTCACTAAGCTTCGGTGTTTTCGGCTTAGGTGTTTTCTTGAGCATGCCCACGGACGGCAATTCATAATCACCTTGACGTGCACGAAGCTCAAGGGATGGTTGTTTTTTCTCAGTGATGCTTTTTTCACTGCGAGACACTAGTTTTTCTTCTGACTTTTTGAGCGGTTTTGCTACTGTCTCAGATTGTGTTTCCTTTTTGACGATGCGCTTGATGCTGCGCGATTTTTTTGGTTTCTCAGCGCGTGGCTTGTCGGTGTTGCCCCATGCCATTTTTGGCCATGCTTGCATTAGGTTGCCGCTGCCTTTGCACAAGGCCCACACGAAACTAGCAAGTGCTACAATATAGGCTCCCAGACGTTTGAAGAAGTCGAGAATGCTGCGCCATTCACCTGCATATAAACCCAGTGCCATGGGCAGTGTGACCGCGGTGATACCTAGTGCAAATACGATAATGAGAAAGTCTGGCAGCGCATTTGCCATTCCTTTTTGTACCAACATGCCCATTGCGCCACCAAGTCCTGTAGAAAGCGGCCATGACATAGGCGGGGTGATGTAGTTTAAAAGTACGCAACAGGCAACAATGGCGACCATTAGGCAGCTTACGCGCAGCGTTTTGTGGGTGATGGTTGCGTTTTCAGACAGCATGCGCCAGCCCCATGCAAGCAAGGTCGCGACGAGAATGCATGCCCCGCCAATGCCTAAGATTTGGAGTGTGAGGTCGGACAATGCCGCGCCAAATCCACCGCCTACATTCTCAACTGAACCTGACGTTGAGTTGTTGAAAGAGGGGTCTATGCTATTAAAAGACAACAAAGAGATGACATAGAATATGCTTATGCATAATGTTACTAAACCAGCAATCTGATAAGGTCGAAAGACTTTGGGAGCGGTTGAGGTGCGAGCCATGTGCTTCTCTTTTATAAAATTTATAGAAGTTAACATTATAGCAGCTGATGTGTGTAATCCGCTAATTTCCAGATAAAGTAGGGACTTATCTCGTAAGCGGGGGAGTTGGGTTGTTGTATATATGTATCAGGTGCGCTCTATGCTTAAAAACCCATTTTTATGATAAGAGAGCAAGCAATAGTTTTATTGATTAAGTCGTATTCTGCAGTGGTTTCATCGTCAGTTGTTGTGCAGTCAGGGGTTTTGCTGTTTTTAAAGCCCATGATAGTTCCAGTCGTGACTTTGCCGTCGTCTAATTTTGTGTCAATGTTCCATGCTTCTTCCGAAGTTAGTATTGGATCATTTGTTGTATCCGCTGCTTGCGCTGCTCCAAAATATAATATCTGACCGTAATAGCTAGGGAACATGGTCGTGCTGCTGTAAGTTCCTGTAAAATAACGAGTTGCAAAGCCTCCTCCAACCATTTTAGCTTCTGGTACGTTTATGCCTGGTTCGGCGTCAAAGGCGCTATCTTCACCTGTTACCCCAGTAAAACTTCCAGAAATAAGCCCAGCATTTGCGAGTTGCTGCCAGAAGCGATAGCGTTCCCAGCGTTCACTTGAGCCTGTAATTCCAATGCCTCCGTCCCCGTCGCCATTGCACGTTTCGGTGCCTGTGCTCGGTGATGTGTGATCTAATGCGATGCAGGTGGCGTCGGCGCCATCTACCGTTGTCCCTGCGGCGGCGCCCCAAAATCTTACCGCGTTTTTGAGATCTCCGGGCAGCCCTAGATATTTATCGCGGAATGTATATATAGCAGTTTTGTATTGCTCTTGTTCTGTAATGATCGAACGTAACTCCGCAGCACGAATCATGGAAGAGCCGGCTACAATGCCGCCAGCAATGAGGCCAATAATGACTAGAACTATAGAAAGCTCAAGAAGTGAGAAGCCTTTTATGTCGCGGTTTATGGTCGGCATGGTGTTTCCAGGATAAGAACTATTTATGCTGTTATAAATACATGAAATTGACAATTCGTTAAGGAAATAGTGATAATATGCATGAAATTAACTACTAAGAAGGTGCTTCGTTGTGATATTGTTACCTACCCCCAATATAGGAAAAACTCTCCATAATGAGCCACTCATTCATGTGATGGATGATGTGCTGTCAGTGGAAGAATGTACGCATATTATTGAGATAGCGGAGCCTCATATGAAACGTGGTGTGGTGAGTTCTGCTGAGGGAGGCGTTGAGAGTGCAGGGCGTACAGGGTCGGTTCATTGGGTTAAGCATAATACCACGCCGATGGTGCAATCCATTATTGATCGCATTAGCACAATTGTGGGTGTACCTACGTCGCATGCGGAATCGCTACAAGTGATATATTACGGTGAGACGCAGCAATATAAACCACATTTTGATGCCTATGATTTATCCACGGATTCAGGTAAACGCTGTACCGCCAATGGTGGGCAACGGTTGGTGACGGCATTGCTCTATCTGAATGATGTGCAAGGTGGTGGCGGGACGATTTTTCCCAAAGCTGAGCAGCAAGTCGCCTCGCAACAAGGGCGTATGGTGGTGTTTCACAATTGTCATGAAGGCACAAACGAGCGCCACCCGCATTCCCTTCATGGCGGTATGCCTGTGGAGTCCGGCGAGAAATGGGCGTGTAATTTGTGGTACAGAGAGAATGAAAAACGTTAGATAGATTGCATTTTACCTATTGTTAACGACTTCTTCATTCTTAGTGTGTATTATGAAATCATACCGCTCATAAGAAGTGGGTTAAAAGATAAAAGGGGGATGTTCGTATGAACGGAGTTGGAATTTCACTGACAGGCTTGCAAGCGGCATCTGCCCAGCTCGCTAACAGTGCCAACAATGTCGCGAATGCCAATAGCACTGCCACAGTCGTTAATGGTGAAGTGAAGTCCGAAGCATATGTTCCTCAAACACTTACGCAAACAGCTATCCAACCGACAGGCGGAGTGAGAACAGAGCTTCGACCGCGTGATCCTGCTACTATCCCTGTATTCTCTCCTGAGAGTGGGTTTGCAGATGAGAATGGTGTCGTGGAGATGCCAAATGTTGATTTGGCTCAGGAAGCGATCACACAAAAAATGGCAACTTACGACTTTAAGGCCAATTTGAAAGCCCTAGAAGTGACTGACGAAATCATGCAGTCTCTCATTGATGTTCTTGCGTAATGTGATTTTATAATTCCAATTTATCACTTTTAGTTGCAGCATTGCTTCAGATTTCTTTCTGTGCGAGATGCGTTGTGATTACAAAGCTTGTTTTAGGGACGCTCTTTTTTGCCGTTACAGTGGTGTGTCAGGCAATAGCGTTTGATGTTATCATCAAAAGGCATATTATTTAATGATAGTTGAAATCAAACGCATTACTACATCATGTAAAGTGATGACTTTCACGATTGTAACACTTGCCGTGAGTTTCACGCTGATTGTTGAGATATGGATATAGGGATTATTTTATTTCGTCACGCATGCGTGGGTAAAATATTTGGGGCTATCCCAGATAACACTCTAATGTGTTATAAGGATAGGGAGGTGCTTTTGTATTGTCCGTCTGCCTCGAATCCATAAAATTCAATTTCGTCATTCACAAACTTGTAAAAAAGTTCGTCAACCGGGCCTTTTTTAAGGTTGCCTAGATTGAAGTTGAAACAGTCATTGTAATTCACCTTCACATCACAAAATGTGAAGCGCTTATAACTATCAATTACTGGAGGTGTGCCTAGGCCAATCCATTGCAACGCTTCATAGAGTGAGGCGTATTCTTTAAGCGTCAGTTCTTTGCCGTGTAGGTTTATTGTGTTCATGAGAATATCTTCTCATTCATGGATGCAACGACCTTGCTTGTGTGTGCTTCAGAGAGGTGGGCGTAACGCTTTACCATCTGCAATGTCTTATGGCCTAGAATGTCTGCTATTTCTGCGAGTGATGCCCCATTCATTGCTAAGTATGATGCTGCGCTGTGTCTGAGGTCATGAAAGCGGAAATCTTCTATTTGAGCCTTCTTACGCGCGTTTTCAAAAGCTGTGCGAATATGAGCGGGTTTATCTCCTGCGCGATTAGGGAATAACAACTTAGTATCAAGCCGTCTTACTTTTGAGTGCTGTATGATGATGTCTTTGGCATGTCCTACTAATGGAAGTACGCGCCGTTCACCATTTTTTGTATCATGCAGAGTGATTACACTGCGTTTCATATCCACTACATCCCAAGTGAGATTTAACAATTCTCCGTATCGCGCGCCCGTAGATAAGGCTAATACGGCCATTGGGTACAAATAAGGGCTTAGGGTGTTGGCTTGGCATACACTCAAGAATTTCTCGCGTTCATCATCTGAGAGAACTTCAAGCTATGTGAGGAGTGGTAAACCATCTGTAGATGGCGTTAGTGCAGGTAGAGATGTGAAAAGTAGGAGCACTGAAAATTATTTTCAAAATATTATATCTACTCTTTTTTGCGCTGTACAGCGGGACTTTTGCCGTGAATATGTGCATTTGAACTAGTGATGCGTGAGTTTGTTTGTTCATCAACCCAATCAGATATTTGCTGAACAGAAGGCTTGGGAATATTTTCAAACCTCGCTTGGGTGAATGAATCATTGATATAGGCTTTTAAGTTTGTTGCCACCTCGTGTGAGAATTTTCTGCTTAATTTAGGGTTTGCCGTACTAGCTAGGTCTTTCTCGCCCAAACCTTCGCCTAATTCAGTGACGGAC
>CALJMC010000042.1 GCA_937982385.1 uncultured Rickettsiales bacterium
ATAGGATTCTTTCTTTTCGCACCTGCTCTGCGCTCCTGCGCTACGCAATATGCTGTGGCTTCGCCAGCTCAAAGCTGACTCGGACATGCTGTCCTCGTTCAAAAACTATTCAAACTTTATAACCTAGCAGCATCTAACCATCAACCTCTAACTAGGGTTGCATTTTTGTGGCAATCCTGATAACTCATTTTCCCATGGATACACAACATAACGATTCTCATCTGGGAGGTTTTCCTCGCGTACGTATGCGCCGCTCGCGTCAAGCTGGGTGGACACGCAACTTGGTGGCGGAAAACGCCATTAACGTACATGACTTGGTCTGGCCGCTCTTCGTGCAAGAAGGTAAGGGGACGCGCACCGCTGTCAGCTCTATGCCAGGTGTTGAGCGCTTAACCATCGATGAATTATGTTTGGAAGTGGCTGAGGCTGCCAAGCTCGGCATTTCGGCTGTCGCGCTGTTTCCTGTGGTTGATGAATCGCTCAAAAGCGAAGATGCCGCAGAATCATTTAATCCACATAATTTACTGTGCCGCGCTGTTAGCGCGCTCAAAGCACTCGATTTAGAGATTGGTATCATTGCCGATGTTGCGCTCGACCCCTATACCTCGCATGGGCAAGACGGACTAGTGGAGGATGGTGTTGTCGTCAATGATGCAACGATAGACGTACTCTGCAAACAGTCTATTGTGCTAGCTGATGCAGGAGCAGATGTGGTTGCTCCGTCCGATATGATGGATGGACGCATTGGTGAAATCCGTGATGCACTCGATGGTGCAGGTTTTGAAATGACACAGATTCTCTCCTATGCCGCAAAATATGCCTCATGCTTCTATGGGCCATTCCGCGATGCTGTAGGCTCAACTGCACAACTCGCAGGGGCTAGCAAAGCAAGCTATCAAATGAGCCCATGCAATGGCGAAGAAGCGATTCGTGAAGTTGCTCTCGATGTCGCTGAAGGCGCTGACATGATTATGGTCAAACCCGGCATGCCTTATTTGGATGTAGTACGCCATGTGGCAGAGCATTTCTCTATTCCCGTGTTCGCCTATCAGGTAAGTGGGGAATATGCGATGATTCATGCCGCCGCTGCGCAAGGCTGGCTCGATGAACGCCGCGCAATGATGGAAGCACTCATCTCATTCAAAAGAGCAGGGGCGACAGGCATCTTCACCTATGCCGCAAAAGACATTGCACAATGGCTTGTTAGCCATACGACCAAGCACACTGATTTGATGCGTTAGATTAGAACTGTTTAATAAAAACGAGTGTACACGCTTTGTCTGAAACTGTTAGCAGATAGTCAGAATCGAAATCTGTGTTGGCTGTCGCATCCGTACACTCATCCCAACGTCGAGCAATCACTTTTCCATAGGCAGGGCGACCATCATCAATCTTTTTGTCAAAATTCCACACCTCTGAAGGCGAAAATTGCGCGCCATTCAGCAAACAATTATTTCCACAGTCAGATCCTATGACAAAATGATTTCCATGATTAATTACATAAGAATTTGAAGTTCCGCCACCACTATAGTCTGCATATAGCACACCCCAGCCACTGCCGTTGAGTTTTGATTCAGGAGAGTTCCCCCCAATCAGGGAATCATCAGCATTGCCAGTTGACGCATGAGTCCCAGTAAAGTTTCCAGAGATTAAACCTGCATTCCCCAAATGCTGCCAAAAACGATATTTTTCATTTCCAACCAGAGAAGATCTTATAAGAACGTCGCCGTCACCATCACACGTCTCTGCACCTGTACTCTCAAACGCTGAACATGTCGCGTCACTGCCAGTTCCGGCAGCAACACCCCAGAATTCAGTCGCATTTTTAAATCATCTGGGAGACCGAGATACTTATCGCGGAAGGTCATCACAGCAATTTTATATTGATTTTGTTCCATAATCACCGCACGCAACTCAGCCGCGCGAATCATGGATGATCCTGCAACGCAACTATGCCGCCAGCGATTAGACCGATAATAACAAGGACTATGGAGAGTTCTAAAAGCGAGAAGCCTTGCTTCATTTTGGTCCTTATAAATCTGTGATGAACATTAATGTGCAGTCTTTGTCGTCAGTGGTAAAAATATATTCAGAATCAAGGTCTGTATGTGCTCCAGCATCTGTACAGTCATCCCAATAAACAGATATTGCCTTGCCATAACCAGGGAGTCCATCGTCCACTTTCTTATCAATGCTCCATGCTTCTTGCGGTGTTAGGATAGGACCATTTGTAGCGCAAGACGTGCCACAAGGGTCTCCAACAATTAACGCATGCCCATAATTAATCGAATAAAACCACGCATTTCCTCCGCCATTACTATAATCCACATCTGTAATACCCCAACCAGATCCACTCAATCTGCTTTCAGGCGCATTAACGCCCAACACAGAATGGACACGATTGCCAGACGAGCCTTCTATTCCTGTATAGGTGCCAGTAATCATGTCTGCATTTGCAAGATGCTGCCAAAAACGATATCTTTCATTAATAGTTATTCCCACTTCGACAGTTCCGTCACCATCACCATTACACGTCTCAGTGCCAGTGCTAGACGTTGTCATACAGGTAAGCGCATTAGAGTTCGCCTCGCCCCAGAACCGTGTAGCGTTATCCAAATCACCAGGAAGACCGTTATATTTTTCTTTGAACGACATGAGGGCAGTTTGATATTGCCCTTGTTCAGTCACAAT
>CALJMC010000043.1 GCA_937982385.1 uncultured Rickettsiales bacterium
AAGCTGCCAGCTCAATCTTTTGATTAATAATCGCAGCTTTTTTCTCAAGACGCGCTTTTTCTTTGTCGCTCTCTGCGTGCTCAATATCATATTCAGCTTGCTTGAGTTCTTCTTCAAGCATCAGTTTGTTGAGATGTGAAATCTCAACAAGTTCTTCGGCTAGGATAGTACAGTTATCACCGGATACTTCAGCATAGCCACCCGCAATAAAGATAGTGCGGATGTCTTTGCCGTTGTGAATTTCAAGAACACCTGGTTTAATCATAGAAATCATTGGTGCATGATCACGCATCGCACCAAATGTACCATCAACACCTGGCACAACAACCATTTCCACTTCTTCTGATAGGAAGAGTGATTCAGGAGTTACAAGATTCAGGTTTAATAGTTCAGCCATGATGTTTAATTCCTCTAAACTATGCGGCGTCAGCAGCAAGCTTCTTCGCTTTGTTCATTGCATCTTCCATAGAGCCAACCATGTAGAAGGCAGCTTCTGGAAGATCGTCATATTCACCAGCAACAATTGCTTTAAAGCCAGCGATTGTATCTTTGAGGTCAACCAATACACCCGGTGAGCCTGTGAAGATTTCTGCCACGTGGAATGGCTGTGACAAGAAGCGCTGAATCTTACGAGCGCGTGTTACCACGAGCTTATCTTCTTCAGAAAGTTCATCCATACCCAAAATCGCGATAATATCTTGAAGTGATTTATAGGTTTGAAGTACTTGCTGTACGTTACGTGCCACTTCATAATGCTCTTCACCAACAACCGTTGGGTCAAGCACGCGTGAAGTAGAATCAAGTGGATCTACTGCAGGATAAATACCAAGTTCAGCAATCTGACGAGACAATACCGTTGTTGCATCCAAGTGAGCAAATGATGTTGCAGGTGCTGGATCAGTCAAATCATCGGCAGGTACATAAACCGCCTGAACAGAGGTAATAGACCCTTTGCTTGTGGATGTAATGCGTTCCTGCATTTGACCCATCTCAGTAGAGAGAGTTGGCTGATAACCTACCGCAGATGGGATACGACCCAACAGCGCAGATACTTCAGAGCCAGCTTGTGTAAAGCGGAATACGTTATCCATAAAGAAGAGTACATCTTGACCTTCTTCATCGCGGAAATATTCAGCCATTGTCAAACCAGACAAACCAACGCGAGCACGTGCTCCTGGAGGCTCATTCATCTGACCATATACTAGGGCTACTTTAGATTTTGTTTGATCTTCAAGGTTAATAACGCCTGATTCCATCATCTCATGGTATAGATCATTACCTTCGCGTGTACGCTCACCTACACCCGCAAACACAGATACACCACCATGTCCTTTTGCGATGTTGTTGATAAGCTCCATGATGAGTACAGTTTTACCTACACCAGCACCACCGAACAAACCAATCTTACCACCTTTTGCGTAAGGTGCGAGAAGGTCAATTACTTTGATACCTGTTTCAAGAATTTCAGTGTCAGTTGACTGCTCAATAAATTCAGGAGCTGCTGCATGGATAGGAGCAGTTTTCTTCGTGCCGACTTTACCGCGTTCGTCAATTTCTTCACCAATTACGTTGAAGATACGACCCAATGTCTCAGGACCAACAGGAACGTGGATTGGTTTGCCTGTGTCTTTTACTTCTTGGCCACGAACCAAACCATCTGTTCCGTCCATCGCAATCGCGCGAACCACACCTTCACCAAGATGCTGGGCAACTTCCATCACCATGCGCTTGCCATTGTTTTTTGTTTCAATCGCATTGAGAATTGCGGGTAGTTCGCCATCGAACTTCACATCCACAACCGCCGAGATAACCTGTACGATTTTACCAGTATTTTTTGCTTTAGCCATGTGCTTAAACCTTTGTTTTGTTAATTCTTTGTTCTAGACCGCTTCCGCGCCCGAGATAATTTCAATAAGTTCTTTTGTAATTGCTGCCTGACGTGTGCGGTTATAAAGCAAGGTCAGGTCTTTAATCATATCACCAGCATTACGTGTCGCATTGTCCATCGCGGTCATACGTGCGCCTTGCTCAGATGCTCCATTTTCAAGCAATGCCTTGAAAAGCTGAATGGAGATGTTACGCGGAAGCAAATCTTCCATGATAACGTCTTCTTCAGGCTCATATTCATGACCTGCAACAGATGTAGCATCTTCTGTCTCATCAACTTCATCAAGCTGCAATGGAATGAGCTGCTGATAGGTCACAATTTGTGTCATTGCTGATTGGAATGCGTTGAAGACGATAGAGAAGTTGTCGCACCCTTCTTCTTCGAATACATCCACTAGCTTTTCTGACACGGTACGAATTTCAGCAAAGCCGAACTTACCTTTTGTGACATCAAAAAGCTTACCGACAATGAGTTCGCCGATAATTGGGTTGAGTTGATCATAGCCTTTGCGACCGATGCAAAAGATTTTTACTGTTTTGCCTTCGGCTTGTAGCGCAGTCACTTTTTTGCGAACAGAGCGACAAATAGTACTATTGAAACCACCACATAGCCCGCGATCAGATGTAAGCACTGCAATCAGATGCGTATCATCTTTTCCAGTACCAACCATCAATTTAGGTGCAGTAGATGCTTCAACATTTTGGCTTACAGCACGCACCATCTTTTCCATATGCTTAGCATACGGACGGGATTGTTCTGCGCGCTGAGTCGCTTTACGCAATTTAGCCGCCGCTACCATCTTCATGGCTTTGGTGATTTTTTGCGTCGACTTTACACTGCCGATTCGGTTTTTAAGATCTTTTAAGCTCGCCATTGTGGTAGCCTATCCTTCTTACGTTTATGCAAACTGCTTTAATGTTGATTCGATAACAGCTTTGATTTTGCCTTCAATCGCATCGGTCAATTTTTGTTCTTTGCGAAGGTCTTCAACAATATCCTTCTTAGAACCACGAATTTCACGAAGCAATGCTTCTTCAAACGCTGTAATTTTCTTCACGTCTAGTTTATCGAGGAAACCTCTTACACCAGCATAAAGAACCACAACTTGCTCTTCAACGAGGAGTGGAGAATATTGCGCTTGTTTCAACAACTCAGTCAAACGTACACCACGAGCCAAAAGCTGCTGTGTTGATGCATCAAGATCTGAACCAAACTGAGCAAATGCTTCCATCTCACGATATTGTGCAAGCTCAAGCTTAATAGAACCAGCAACCTGTTTCATCGCTTTAATTTGAGCAGCAGAACCTACGCGAGATACTGACAAACCAACATTCACCGCTGGGCGTACACCTTTATAGAAAAGCTCTGTCTCAAGGAAAATCTGACCATCAGTAATCGAAATTACGTTGGTAGGAATATAGGCTGATACGTCACCCGCTTGTGTTTCAATAATCGGCAAAGCAGTCATTGAACCTGCACCTAGATCATCAGAGATTTTCGCAGAACGCTCAAGCAAACGTGAGTGAATAAAGAATACATCACCAGGATATGCTTCACGCCCAGGAGGACGACGAAGAAGAAGTGACATTTGGCGATATGCAACCGCTTGTTTTGACAAATCATCATAAATGATGAGTGCGTGCATGCCGTTATCGCGGAAATACTCAGCAATTGTGCAACCTGTATATGGCGCCAAGAACTGCATCGGAGCTGGCTCAGAAGCTGTCGCTGCAACCACAACAGAATATTCCATTGCGCCTTGCTCTTCGAGTTTCTTCACAACCTGTGCAACAGTCGAACGTTTCTGACCGATAACAACATAGACACAGAAAAGCTTGCCCTTATCATCAGCGGCAGCATCGTTGGTTACTTTCTGGTTGAGAATAGCATCGACTGCAATCGCTGTTTTACCTGTCTGACGGTCACCAATGATAAGCTCACGCTGACCACGGCCAATCGGAATCAATGAATCAACAGATTTAATACCTGTCTGCATTGGCTCATGTACAGATTTACGAGCAATAATACCCGGTGCTTTTACTTCAACGCGTGAACGTTTCTTCGATTTGATAGGGCCTTTGCCATCAATCGGATTACCCAAACCATCAACGACACGACCAAGAAGTTCTTTCCCAATCGGCACATCAACGATGTCACCTGTACGTTTTACGATGTCACCTTCTTTGATGTCTCTATCTTCACCGAAGATAACCACACCGACAGAATCTGTGTTCAAGTTCAGCGCCATCCCTTTGATGCCACCAGCGAACTCTACCATTTCACCTGCTTGTACATTTTCAAGCCCGTAAATGATAGCGACACCATCAGTTACAGACACAACTTGGCCAACTTCGGCTAGGTTGTTATCATCGTTAAACCCTGAAATTTGTTTTTTCAGTATGTCTGAAATTTCAGAAGGACGAATGTCCATAATGCTTCTCCGTTTTGGTAATTATCGTTTATTTCACGTTATCCGTTACTAATAGTATTATTTAGGCTGTCTTCCATGCGCTGCAATCTGCCGCGCACCGAACAATCGAGGAGGCGTGAACCGATTTTAATCATCGCGCCACCCAAAATGTCAGGGTTTTCTGTAACTTCTGCTGATACTTTCTTACCCAATGATTTTTCAATCGCTTTAGTAAGTGCATCAATATTCTTTTTCGCCATGCCGCCAGCAGTAATAATTTCTGCTTTGACTTCGCCATTTGCGTCAGCCTGCAATTCAGCATAGGCATCTGCGGTTGCAGATAATACTTCGAGACGATTATTCTCAGCCATTTGCGCGAGCACGCTCGTTACATTGGCAGAGAGTTTTGCTTTTTTCGCAATTGCCGCAAATGTAGCGGCTTTTTCAGCACGGCTAATGGTTGGGTTTGCAATTGTTTCTTTTAAGCCTTCATGACTTTCAGCAAGTGCAGCAATTTGTGCTAATTCTTCACCAGCTTTTTTATCGCCACCTTTTTTAGATGAGGCAATATCAAAAAGTGCTTCCGCATAGCGGCGGGCAATTTGGCGGGAGTCAGAAGCTGAGTTAGACATGTTTGTCGTTCACCATCAAAGGGTTATTACATAAAGAGAGCATTTTACACATGATGCGAAAAAAGAATCCCTTCTAATATGCGCGAATTAATAGGGAAATTCGACAGCTTTGACAAGCCCTATTCATAAAAAACTATAGGGGTCGATGTCTGTTTTACATTTGATGCTATAAGGCAACGCTACATCTTGTAGCCACTTATCAATGACACCCTGTATATTGATGTTTTTAGGGCAAGTAATAAGCATTCTATAACGATACAGATTTCTCAGGCGATAAAGTGGCGCCTCAATCGGTCCTAATAATCGAATTTCTTTGATATTGGGCTTGGCGCGTGCAATCGCATGAGCAGCGTCTCGCACTTCTCTTTCTTTAATGCCCTCAACAATAAACGCGACCATCCGACCAAATGGCGGCATCTTTGCTATGCGACGCGTTTCGGTTTCCATCTTCAGCAGCGCCTTGCCATCATAATGAGCGAGCGCTTGCATCACGGCATGTTTGGGGTCGTAGGTTTGCAGCATCACATGACCTTTGCGTGCTTCGCGCCCTGCCCGCCCTGAAATTTGATGTAATAATTGGTAGGTGCGTTCCGTCGCGCGAAGGTCGCCGCCTGAGAGCCCCAAGTCAGCATCTATCACGCCAACTAATGTCAGCATCGGAAAATGGTGACCTTTGGCGAGCATCTGCGTGCCTATCAAAATATCCACCTCACCTGAGATGGTACTATGTATGAGCGCCTCTAATTCTTCTTTACTGCTAGCGCTGTCACTGGTGATGGTTGCAATATTGGCATCAGGAAACGCGATACGTACTTCTTCTTCTAGCCGCTCTACGCCAGGACCACATGGCACTAAAGAATCTTCATCATCACATTCAGTACATTCTTTGGGTGCGGCAAGATGATAACCGCAATGATGACACTCCAACCGATTCCATGTTTTGTGCATCACTAAGGAGCTGGTACAGTTAGGGCAGGTGAATTTATGACCACAGGTGCGACATAATACTAAAGGTGCATATCCACGACGATTGAGGAATAAGAGTGATTGCTCACCGCGCTCTATCGTTTTCACCATCGCGGCTTTGAGTGCGGGTGACATAAAAATGCCAGCGGGCAATTTCGATTCACGCATATCAACCAATGCAACATCAGGCATTTGCGCCGAGCCAAAACGTGATGGCAAAATCACATGATCATATTTATCAACATCAACATTATGCATGGTCTCAAGTGACGGCGTGGCAGATACTAACGTAATCGGCACTTTCTCATGATGCGCACGCGCCACTGCCATATCCCGCGCATGATAAATCACGACATCTTCTTGCTTATAGGACCCCTCATGCTCCTCATCAATAATGATAGCGCTGAGATTTTTAAATGGGAGGAATAGCGCCGAGCGCGCACCGACCAAGAGTTTTGCCTGACCATTGGCAATAGCTGTCCATGTTGTTTTGCGTTTGCCTTTGCTGACGGATGAATGCCAGACATGCGCGGCAGTTCCGAATCGTTTCTCGAATCGCTGAAGCCACTGAGTGCTGAGTGCGATCTCAGGGAGCAACACCAACACTTGACCATCACCCTCCATCGCCTTCTCCACCGCCTCAAAATAGACCTCAGTTTTTCCTGAACCCGTCACACCTTCAAGCAATGTGGTGGAATATCCCTCACCGATACGACTCCGCAACACCTTCGCCGCCAGCTCCTGCGTTTGGGTGAGGCTTGGTTTTTCAGCCTGATGTGATTGTGGCGAATGAAACTGTTTGAATCGTTCTTGTGTAACCAGCGCCCCGCTCTTCACCAGCCCATCAATGATAGCCTTGCTCGCACCTGAACTCTCTTTAATTGCCTTGGCAGAAGAAGCGCCATGCTCCTTAATATAAGACATCACATTTTCACGCGCAGGTGTTAGACGAAAATCATCGTCTGCATTTCCCATATCATATATCGTTTCCATCTCAGGCAGCATAATAGCATCAGGAACACTCAGGCTCATCTTCAACACCATGCCAATGGCGGCACAGTTATACCACGCCACCCATGTGATAAATGCTAACATTTCAGGCGACATAGGTTCTATATGTTCTGCCACCTTAATAATCGGTTTGCATTTCTCGCGAGAAAGTCCGCTTTTGCCTGCGCCCCATACCACGCCAACCAGCTCTTTTTTGCCGAGCGGTATAATCACATAGGAACCCTGACGCACCACCATGCCCTCAGGCACACTATAATCAAACCCCTCGCGGACATATCGCGGCAATACGACCTCGACAATATCGCCATGGGAAAAGCTAGAATCTGTAAGTGAAAAGGTTTGCATTGTATCCTGTGAAAAGATAATTAGAAGACACACTATAAAACATTACAGAAAGAGTGCCACCATGAAATTTTTCCTAGACACCGCGAATATCGATGAAATCCGTGAAGTAAATGATGCAGGCTTGCTTGATGGCGTCACCACAAACCCATCAATTATCGCAGGTTCTGGCCGCGATTTCATTGAAGTCATCAAAGAAATTTGTAGCATTGTTGAAGGCCCAGTAAGTGCGGAAGTAACCGCAATGGACGCTGAAGGCATGATTGAAGAAGGCGAAAAACTCGCTAAAATCGCTGACAATGTATGCATCAAACTCCCCCTCACATGGGAAGGCCTCAAGGCATGCAAACATTTCTCAAACAAAGGCATTAAAACCAACGTAACGCTTTGCTTCTCTACATCACAAGCGATTATGGCTGCTAAAGCAGGCGCAACATTCGTGTCACCATTCGTAGGTCGCCTAGATGATATCTCGATTGATGGGCTGACCTTAATTGCAGATATCTGCACCATCTATGAAAACTATCCTGAATTTGACACCGAAGTGCTAGTAGCATCCGTGCGCAACCCACTCCACATCACGGAGTCAGCCAAAATGGGCGCACATGTTGCCACCCTTCCATTCAAAGTAATGAAGCAGCTTACCGAACACCCACTAACAGACAAGGGTTTGGCAGCATTCATGGCTGATTGGGAAAAATCAGGTCAGAAAATCGCGTAATTTATGTTAGACTTAGATGATGAAGCAGTACTCGACTATCTCAAGGAACATCCCGGTTTCTTGAAGCGTCACCCTGAGGCGGTTGAGTTTCTGCGTACGCCTGTGAAAAAAAAGGATGGCAATGTCCTCGATTTTCAGGCATTCGCGATGGACCATCTCCAGCAAAATATTCAAGAAACCAAAGAGCAATATGAAGACCTCATAAGTTCCGCGCAAGATAATAGCTCGGTGCAGCGTCAGGTGCATCAGGCGATTATTAAGCTTGTGCGCGCCAAGTCACTCGAAGATTTGCTCGAAGTCATTACCCTCGATTTAGTACAGCTCTTCAATGTTGATGTCGTGCGTTTGGCGATGGAATCGGACATGGCGCAGATGTATGACAATAGCTATCCCGATACTAACTATTCAGGGATTGTGTTCATCGAATCAGGACTCACTGATGCGATGATGGGCGAAAGCGGCATGGCGTTGCTCTGCGAAGATGTGCAAGACCATGATATTGTGGGATTAGAGCAGATCTTTGAAGATTGTGAATGGTTGGTGCGCTCGGTTGCCATCCTGCGCTTGCAAATTTCCGAAGCACCCCATAACGTGGTATTAGCGTTTGGAGTACGCGAGGCGGATCGTTTCCACCGCGAGCAAGCCGTAGATTTGCTCATATTCCTTGGTCAAATCATACAGGAGTGTCTGGATACATGCCTGAGACGAAGCGGGATAGATCCGATAATGTAGACGCTGAAGAAACGCATTTTTTCAGTATGCTTCCCCTTGCCCCTGACGCACTCAAAATATTCCAGCAATGGTATGATTATTTGAAGCACACCAAGGGCTTTGCAGAAAACACACTGGTGTCATACCGCACCGATATTACAGATTTTATTACGTTTTATTCCGCTCATAAGGGCGATGAAGTGTCGTGTAAAATGCTCGGCGAGCTGCATCTCTCAGATCTACGCGGCTGGATAGCAGGACGGCATGATGGGGATAAAGCGTTGAATTCAAGTCATCGCGCTATGTCCACCCTCCGAAATTTTTATCGCTATGCGGCCAAGCATCACAAAATTGATTCAAAAGCACCCTTCGAGTTCAAGCTCGCACCTATCAAACAACCCCTCCCCAAAGCCCTTAATATCGAGGAAGTAATGCGCCTGATTGATGCGTATGATGTAGGCGAGCGCGAATCATGGGTAGAGAGCCGCGATAAGGCGCTTTTGTTGCTAATGTATGGCTCGGGCTTGCGAATATCAGAGGCGCTGTCTGTGACGCTCTCAGAGGCGCATTCTAAGGGTTCTTTTGTGCGCGTGGTGGGGAAAGGTTCCAAAACTCGTGAAGTGCCGATTTTGTCCGTGGTTCGCGCCGCACTCAAAGAGTTAGCCGCCACCTGCCCCTTCATTCAGCATGACTCCTCCTCCTCCTCCACGTTGTTTTATGGTGTGCGGGGTGGGGAGTTGCAGCCCGCCGTTTTCTCGAAACAGTTGCAAACATTGCGCCGCGAACTAGGTTTGCCAGAAACCACTACAGCCCATGCGATGCGCCATTCATACGCGACACATTTGCTCACCGAAGGTGCGAATTTACGTGATGTTCAGGAGCTGCTAGGGCATGAAAACTTATCCACCACCCAGCGTTACACCAAGGTAGATATCAATCATTTGATGGATAGTTATACGGCAGCGCATCCGACTTCTACTAAAGAAGATGCTTGAGATTAAGCACTCTCAAATTTCTTCCAAATAGGGTCATTGATATGCTCTAAAAAGGCATCATGCGCGCTCTTTTCTTCAGCAGATGCTTCAAAATGCCGAGCTTCAATAGGCGCACGCTCCATTTGAGCATCTTTATGGTCTTCGATGGTTTTGGTTTCTTCTGGTGTTGCCGAATCAAGCAAAAGCGCTGATTGTCTGCCGCCCATAAGCTCCAAATAGACATCTGCAAGCAATTCCGCATCAAGCAACGCCCCATGTTTGGTACGCGCAGATAAATCGATATTGAAGCGACGACAGAGCGAATCAAGGTTCGCAGGTTGCCCAGGGAATTTCTTACGCGCCATTTTAACCGTATCAAGCGTTTGCGTCATCGGAATCTCAGGAATTCCAATGTTTTTCAGCTCCCAATTCAGAAACTTCATATCAAACTGCGCATTATGGATGACGAGCGTTGAATCCCCCAAGAAATCTATCAAATCACCCGCTATATTGCGAAAAAGCGGCTTATCTGCTAAAAATTCAGACGATAACCCATGCACATTCTGTGCTTCAATCGGCATATCGCGCTGCGGATTGAGGTAGCAATGGAAGCTGTTGCTAGTAGCGATATGGTCAATCATCTCCACACAGCCAATCTCAACAATACGGTCGCCCTTATTAGGGTCTAAACCAGTCGTTTCGGTATCGAGAGAAATTTCCCTAGCCATTATATCCTCGCTAATAACTGTTTAACTTGGCCCATCGTATGCGCTTTACTAAGCCCTGTCGAGATGATTGCGTCCGCCATTTTCTCTTTATCGCTAGTTGAAGTTTGACGGTCCATAATAGCTTCCAGCTTCTCTTGCGTCATCCCTTTGCGTGCCATGGCTCGTGCAATTTGCGTGCGCTCAGGGCAGGAGGTGGTAATAACCATATCAAAATCATTGATGTCGCGCGTTTCAAAAAGCAGCGGAATATCCAACACAATGATGTTTTTCCCTAATATCTCCATTTTCTTGATGGTGTCCATTTCCGCCAATCGAATGAGTGGATGCAAAAGCTCTTCGAGTTCCTCCAAAAGCTCATCATTATTGAAAACAGCTGCCCCTAATTTCTGACGATTTATCACACCATTTTCAACCGCCTCTGGCGCAAATTCTGAAATATGTTCAATTATGGGTTGTTGAAGCAATAAATGATGGGCAGCATCATCGGCATTATGAGCAGGCACACCATGATGCGCGAAGAAGTTTAAAACCGTTGATTTCCCTGTTGCAATACCGCCTGTGAGCCCAATTATAAACATAAATCACTCCTGACCCATGGCAGTTAACACATGCGCGCGCAATTCATCATCAACTTCAGGCTTAACGCCAAACCACGACTCAAAACCAGGCTGTGCTTGCCACAGCAACATTCCCAGCCCATCAACAGCTTGCAGCCCTCTCGCCTCAGCCGCTTTAAGCAGCTCCGTCTTAAGTGGATTATAAACAATGTCATTTACTATGGCGTCTGATGGCAGCTTTGAAAGGTCAATGCTGAGTGGTCGCTGACCTTTCATACCCAATTGTGTAGTGTTAATTAGAAGATTATAGCTGTTTAAAAAGGCATTGCGAGCCGCCCAATCAATAGCATCAATTTTCACTGTGTTTTGAACATTGTTAAAATGAGTGGCTAACTCATTCGCGCGTTTTCGCGTACGGTTGCATATGGTGATGTTTGTGCAGCCCTCTATAAGAAGCCCCATAACAATTGCTTTTGCGGCACCCCCTGCACCCAATATGAGTGCTTTGGATTCTTTTCCATCCCATGCGGGTGCATTTTGTTTTAAATTCTGAGTAAAGCCATACCAATCGGTGTTGCGCCCTTCGATTGTGCCATCTCGCAATACAATAACTGTATTCACCGCGCCGATGCTATTAATAATAGAATGTTTTTTATCTAGAAGTTTTACGGCAGCTTCCTTGTGTGGAAGCGTAATATTAAAGCCTTGGAGCCCTTTCTCCGTAAAGTTTTCAAAGAACTCTTCTAGCGCTTCATCAGTAACAGGGATTGCTTCATAGCTGCCATTAATCCCATACTTCTTGAGCCAAAAATTATGCAGCACAGGTGATAGCGAATGATTAATCGGATCGCCAATTACCCCTGCTCTGAGCTTATTTTGCTTGGTTGCTGACGGCATGGGCCATCCTTTTTTCCACATGTTTCGTATAATATTGAATGATTTGCGCGGCGGTTTCTTCAACCGAACGGCGTGTAACATCAATAGATGCCCAGCCATTCCTAGCATAGAGGCGTCGCGATTCCTTCACCTCTTCTTTTACCTGATCAATATCAATATAATTGGTTTCACCCGCAGATTCATCAATGGCGTGGAGGCGACTTTTGCGAATGTCCATGAGGCGCTCAGGGTCAATCGTCAGCCCAATAACCATCGGACGATTGAGGCTCTCTAGGTTCTCAGGGAGCGGACAGCCTGACACAAATGGAATATTGGTTGCTTTATAACCGCGATATGCCAAATAAATACAGGTTGGGGATTTGGATGTACGCGATACACCAACAATAACAATATCGGCATCTTCGAGTTCCCATGCATTTTGGCCATCATCATGTGCGAGCGCGAAGTTAATGCATTCCACCCGAGAGAAATAATCCTCGGTAAGTTCATGCTGTCGCCCAGGCTCAGTCGATGTTTCCATGCCTAGATAAGCTGAAATTTCAGTAACGGGGCGTGCAAGGACAGGAATGCAAGGGATTTTCAAACGGTGACAAAGTTGCTTTACCTGATCACGCAATTCACGCTGCACCAAAGTGTACATGACGACGCCGGGCTTTTCTTCGATGGTTTTTAGCGCTTTCTCAAGCTGGCGCGATGTACGAATAAGCGACCATGTATGCTCATCCATCTCCACGTCATCGAATTGTGCCATGGCTGCACGCGCGACGCTGCTTACGGTTTCGCCTGTTGAATCTGAAATAAGATGTAAATGTAAGTGACGCATGAAGTCTGGGGATACCTTGTCGGAATTAACTGCTAAGACGTTGTAATACTTCGTCAAGTTGGCTTAGTGACTCATAGGTAATGGTAATATTACCGGATTGTCCTTCATCGTCAATGCTGACTTTTAGCCCGAGGCTTTCGGATAATGTTTCTTCAAGCGCTAGAATATCAGGGTCTTTGACTCTCTGACCTGCATCAAATGCCACTTTCTTTTTAGAAGCGCCGCCTTCACCAGGCATATTGATACGGCATAAATTCTCGGTTTGTCTTACGTTTAATCCGCGTTTTACAACCTGTTCAGCTAATGATTCTGGGTCTGGTGCTTTGAGCAATGCGCGCGCATGACCCATTGAAATCTGATCCGCCTCCAAATAATTTTTGATGCTCTCAGGAAGCGTAAGCAATCGCAAAAGATTCGCTACATGGCTACGGCTTTTGCCAACAGCTTTCGCGAGTTCTTCTTGTGTGTAACTAAATTCATCGATGAGGCGTTGGTAACCCGCCGATTCTTCGAGCGGTGTCAGGTCTTGACGTTGAATATTTTCTACAAGTGCGAGCTCTAAGGCTTGCTGGTCATCAATTTTACGAATAATGATAGGAACTTCTGTGAGACCCGCAATTTGGGCAGCTCTCCAGCGGCGTTCTCCCGCAATAATCTCGTACTTCTCAGGGTTTTCGGGGGCGCTACGTACTACGATGGGCTGCATAATGCCATTCTTACGAATAGATTCAGCAAGTTCCTCAAGATATTTTTCAGTAAAGCGATGGCGGGGCTGAAACTTTCCAGAGACAAGCTCACCCACATGAATGGTTTGCCCATGCATGCTGGTGTTTTTAGTTACACTCGGCGCATCTTCGTCAATGGTAGAGCTATAGTCATCCGACATGAGTGCGGATAAGCCTTTACCAAGTCGTTTATTTTGTGCGCTGTTCATAATATTCGTCTACTTTATGTGAGTGTTTATCATCGGTGTATTAGGCCGCTTTGGACGACGGAACAGGTGTAGTTGAATGCTCACGTTTCAAAAGTTCGCGTGCCAATTTCAAATAGGCCTGAGAACCACGGCAATTCATATCATAGAGCAATGCAGGCAGCCCGTGTGATGGCGCCTCAGACATGCGCACATTGCGTGGGATAACCGTTTGGAATACGGTATCACCCAAGAAGTCACGAACATCCTCTTCGATATGAATCGTAAGCCGGTTGCGTTTGTCATACATTGTGAGCACAACGCCCAGGATAGAAAGCTTCGGGTTGAGTTTCTTCTGAATCAATTTAAACGTTTTAAGTAAGTGACTTAGGCCCTCAAGGGCATAAAACTCACATTGCAAAGGAATGAAGATGGCGTCTGACGCAACCAATGCGTTGATAGTAACCAACCCCAAGGATGGCGGGCAATCTATGAGAATATAATCATAATTATGGCTCTTTCCCTTGCTAAATGCTTTTTTCAATTGCTGTTCACGATTATGCATTGTGGCGAGTTCTATTTCTGCCGCCGACAAATCGATTGTGGCTGGGACAATATCAAGCGATGGAATCGAGGTTGGCATAGATGCGGTGGTGATATCTATACCATTCATCAAGAGGTCATAGGAGGTGTTTTTTCGTTCCGATGTCGAAACGCCAAAGCCTGTGCTTGCGTTCCCTTGTGGGTCGAGATCAACGAGCAATACGTTTTTGCCGATAGCCGCCAGCGCCGTCGCCAAATTAACAGCCGTAGTGGTTTTACCTACGCCGCCCTTCTGATTCACAATAGAGAGTATACGAGTCATCTATGCGCGCCTTTGTATGTTTGACAATTTCAATAGTGCGGCGTCAATATCGGTTGTGCTCGGAGTAATCTCGAGATCAAATAACCATTTTTTTTCCGCTTCTTCTACTTCTTTACTATAATTTTTGCCTTTGTGAAAGAGGCAAAAAGATTTTTCTTCAAGGAAAGGGTGAGATAAAGCCAATAAACCACTTAAGTTGGCACATGCTCTTGATGTAACAATGCCGTATTTTTGATGAGGAATGTTCTCTGCTCGGTCACAGATGATGTCATAGGAGGCATTAAGGTGGCGTCTTATTTCTTTGAGGAACAGCCCTTTCTTTTTATCTGAATCAACCAATGTGACTTTATGGTCCGTTGAGAGACTTATGATAATGCCAGGCAGGCCCGCTCCGCTACCGATATCAAGTATTTCTGTCGGTTTAGAGGGTAGCAACGGAAGCATTTGCAACGAGTCTTCAATGTGCCGGTGCCATATATCTGACACGGTTGATGGTGCGATGAGGTTGATAGACTTGTTCCATTTCTCAAGAAGTGAAACATAGTG
>CALJMC010000044.1 GCA_937982385.1 uncultured Rickettsiales bacterium
ATAGTAGTAATTTTACTAATCAAGTGGTGCGCCATGTGTTGAGCTCTGTTGATGGACAAGAGGTTGACAACCTATCCTATGTACTGGCATTATTGCGTCAACAAACGCAAAAAAAATAATAAAAAGTACACTTTATGACGCCTGCTAAAAAAACTCCATTCTATATAGCTATGGCAGTAGTTGCTGCGCTTGGCGTATTCTTTGCTACTCAGGGCAATGCGCAAAACACACCGCGCCATAAGGTACCGTTCGTTTATTATCTGCAAAATATAGATGTGACGTCGTTGAAGCAGCTTAATCCTGCGTTGGCTGTGGTCGACCCCTATGATTCTCGGCTTACCAAGCATGATGTCTATGATTTGCGTCATAATTATCGTCAGCAGGTTTTTGCGTATCTGAGTGTAGGCGAGTTGGATCCTAATCGCAGCATGGCGCATGATGGCTATAAGCATAATCCTGAATGGGAAAAGCAGGCATGGTATAATGAAGTGCCTCTTAACGTGCAATCGAATGACCGTTGGTCCTCTCGTCGTATTGCCTATTGGACGCCAGAGTGGCACAAAATTATGATTGGCCGTGCAATGGAGATGATTCGCTTGGGCTATAATGGCATTATGCTCGATACGGTGGATTCTTTTAATGTGTTGATGAAGCCATATCGTGGCAAACGCGACCCGCGACAGGACATGGCAGATTTAATTGGCGCCTTGCGCGATGCTATTCAGGGTGTGAAACCTGACTTCAAAATTATGATTAATGGTGGCATGTCACTTTATGATACGCGCTACTCCAAAACAGGGGAGCCCTTTCTTGCGCTTATTGACGGGCAGCTGAAAGAAGATACCTGGCATAATGAGCAGGGTAGTGCTGCAGCAGACTGGACGCCCTATGATATGGCATTTCTTCAGCAGGCAATTGATGCGGGATTAATGGTGTTGAGTATTGACTATTTCACGGATGAGCAGGTGCTTGAGCCTGACCGCAAGCGTGTAAAACATTATTTTGATAAGGCGGTACAGTTTGGCGCAATCCCATTTGCAGCGGATCGTGCTTTGGGCAAGATTCTAGATGAAAATCGTCAATATTTTTCGGTAGATCGCAACTGGGCACCCTTTGCACGTCATGGTATTCGTCCTTAAACGCATTTTTCTGCGCAAATAATGATTTAGCCATTGACATTAGACTCCTTCGGGTTATATTCCCTGCCTCTAAAATATCTATAATAATAGGACAAAAAAGTCATGTACGCAGTAGTAGAAACCGGTGGTAAGCAGTATCGTGTCACAGCAGGTGATATCATTTCTGTAGAGAAACTTGAAGGCAAAGCGGGTGAGACAATCACGCTCGATAAAATCCTTTATGCTTCAGATGGTAGCACAATCAAACTTGGTGCTCCAACAGTAGAAAAAGCAAGCATCTCTGCTGAGATCCTTGAGCAAAAGAAAGACGCTAAAGTCCTCGTCTTTAAAAAGAAGCGTCGTCAGAACTATCGTCGTATGAAGGGTCATCGTCAAAACGTGACTATCTTGCGCGTAGCAGGCATTACTGTTGATGGTAAGAAGACATCTGCCCCAGTGCTTAAGAAAGCAGCTGCACCAAAGGCAGAAGCGAAAGCAGCAGCTCCTAAGGCAGCTGTCGAGAAAAAAACAGCGGCTAAGAAGCCTGCTGCAAAGAAAACAGATAAGTAAGGGGATAACTCATGGCTCATAAAAAAGCAGGTGGTAGTTCACGTAACGGTCGCGACTCCGAAGGTAAACGCCTTGGTGTCAAAAAATACGGTGGCGAATTGGTAAAAGCAGGAAATATTCTTGTACGTCAACGCGGCACAACAGTCCATGCAGGTGAAGGCGCCTATCTTGGTGATGATTATACGGTTCATGCAAAAATCGCAGGACATATCTTCTTCCGCGAGATTAAAGGTCGTCAGTTTATCGGCGTTAAAGCTGCGGCATAGTTAGTAGCTGGGAATAGAATGAATAAGAAAGGGGAGCGAACATTCGCTTCCCTTTTTTGTGAAAAGGGCCTTGTCATTCTGAACTTGTTTCAGAATCCATGATGCTGAAGGTGAGATAGAGAATAATTTATAGGTGGACCCTGAAATAAATTCAGGGTGATATAGTGAGAAAGCGTAAGAAAAATGCATTTCATTGATGAAGCAAAGATATTTGTAAAAAGCGGCGGCGGTGGAGCTGGTTGCGTGAGTTTTCGTCGTGAAGCCAATGTTCCCCTCGGTGGCCCTGATGGTGGTAATGGTGGGCGCGGCGGCAATGTTATTTTGCGTGCCGTTGGCAACCTCAACACGCTGATTGATTTCCGTTATCAGCAGCATTTCAAGGCCAAGCGCGGAACCCATGGTATGGGTTCACAACGTGATGGTGCCAATGCACAAGATATTATTATTGATGTACCCGTCGGCACGCAAATCTTTGATGAAGAAGATGAGAAACTCGTCATTGATATGTCTGAAGAAGGGCAAGAACATCAATTGCTCGCAGGCGGACATGGCGGACGTGGTAATACGAGTTTCAAAACTTCTACTAACCGTGCGCCGCGTCAGTTCACCCAAGGTGGGGATTCTGATGAAGCATGGATTTGGCTCAAGCTAAAACTCTTTTGCGATGTAGGGCTACTTGGTTTGCCGAACGCAGGGAAATCAACGCTCCTTTCCGTTGTTACCCGCGCCAAACCAAAAATCGCGAACTATCCCTTCACAACCCTGACCCCCAATTTGGGCGTGGTCTATGTCGATGAATCAGAATTTGTGATGTCCGATATTCCGGGGCTCATTGAAGGCGCTGCCGATGGCGTCGGATTGGGTATTCGCTTTTTGAAGCATGTCGAGAGATGCCGTATTTTGCTGCATATCATTGATGGCATTGAAGAAGACGTTGTGCATTCCTATAATACAGTGCGTGGCGAATTAGCCGCTTATAGTGATGCGTTGGCGGAGAAGCCTGAGGTGATTGCGTTGAATAAAACGGATTCAATGACTAACGAAGAAATTGCCGAAAAGCAAAAACTGCTCGAAAAAGCATCAGGGCAGCCTGTGCGATTGCTCTCAGCCGCTACGGCGCAACATACTGAGCCATTGATGCGTGAGCTATGGCAGGCTGTGCAAGCCGCCCGCAAAGCAGATGATGAGGTTGACGAAGAACCAGTTGCATATCACCCATTGAATGGCTAAAGTGCCGTCATGGAAACACGCTCGCACTATCACCCATATTTAAAACTGATTCACTGGCTCATGGCACTCTGCATTCTGGGGATGATTGCGAGTGGATGGTATATGGAGGGCTTGCCGCGTGAACACGAGCTTAAATGGACCATCTATGATTTACATAAATCCTTTGGTGTGACGGTCATTGGGCTGTTTATGTATCGTGTGATGCTGCGTCTTTTTACGGCTATTCCTAAAACACCTGAGGGCATCAAAACCTATGAGAAAAAATTATCACATCTCGTACATTTTCTGCTCTATGGTCTGATGATTGCCGTGCCAATATCGGGTTATGTGATGTCTGATGCGGGCGATTACGGCGTAAAATGGTTTGGGTTTGTGTTGCCCGACTTTATCATCAAAAATAAAGAAATTGGCGGCATCGCGCATGAAATTCATGAGATAGCTCCCTATGTTCTGCTCGGGCTTGTTGGCTTGCATATTGCAGGGGCTTTGAAACATCGTTTTTTTGAGCCGCGTGAAAATGATGTGCTTGGCAGTATGTTGCCAAGTAACCGTAAGGCAGATATTAGCGAATAACTAGGGTGAGCTAAACAATTTGTAACATGGCTACCCCTTGCAGGCACTGGCATTTTATGATAATACTATCTTCCCCCTTCAACCAACTAGGAGGCTAAATATGACGCGTTTCGCGATGCCAGCATTAACCGGTGATTCAGGATTTCAAAGCTATATGCAAGAAATTCAGCGTTTTCCTATGCTCTCTGCGGACGAAGAATATAATTTAGCTAAGCGATTTTCTGAAGATGGCGATGTGGAAGCAGCACATAAATTAGTGACTTCTCATTTACGTTTAGTCGCTAAAATTGCGATGGGTTTCCGTGGCTATGGTCTGCCGATAGCAGATGTGGTGGCTGAGGGGAATATCGGCTTGATGCAAGCGGTGAAAAAATTTGATCCTGAAAAAGGGTTCCGCCTTTCAACTTATGCTATGTGGTGGATTAAAGCCTCGATTCAAGAATATGTATTAAAATCATGGTCGCTCGTAAAAGTAGGTGTGGGCGCAACGCAAAAGCGTTTATTCTTTAACCTCAAACGTCTTAAAAGCCGTTTGGATGCGGTGGATGGGAACCAACTGACTCCTGATCAAATATCTGATATTGCAGAAGAGCTCGGCGTTAAAGAAAATGATGTTGTCGCAATGGATCAGCGTATGACTGCGCATGATCGCTATCTCGATAGCCCAGTGGGTGATGAGGCGGGCAGCAACTGGATTGACCTGATGGAAGGCGATGATGAGGGCGGTGAAACCTTGCTGATTGAAAGCCAAGAAAAATCACGCAATCACATGCTTTTGGAAGCAGGCATGGAAGCACTCAATGAACGCGAGCAAGACATCATTCGGGCGCGTCGTTTGTCTGATGATGTGATGACGCTTGAAGATTTAAGCCAGAAGCATGGCGTCTCGCGTGAACGTATCCGCCAGATTGAAGTGCGCGCTATGGAAAAACTCGCCGAAGCTATCAAGCTAAAAGCGGCACAATAGCGACAATATTTTTCTCCTATTTTTATCTCTAAACCCTTGCAATGCGCGGCTTTTGGTCGTATAAGCATCAAGTGTTAAACACGAAATTATTTAAATTTGGGAGTTCATTATGAAAGTATATTACGATCAGGATGCTGATTTAGGATTAATCCAATCAAAGAATGTTGCTATCATCGGTTATGGTAGCCAAGGGCATGCACATGCGGCTAACTTGCGCGATTCTGGTGTGAAAAACATCAAAATCGGTTTGCGTTTTGGTTCAGGCAGCATCGACAAAGCAAAAGCTGCTGGCTTTGAAGTAGTCACTCCAGCTGAGGCTGCTCAGTGGGCTGATGTTGTGATGATTCTTACTCCTGATGAGTCTCAAGGTGATTTGTACAATGAAGACCTCAAAGACAACCTAAAAGAGGGCGCTGCACTTGCATTTGCTCACGGCTTGAACATCCATTTCGACCTCATCCAGCCACGCGCTGATTTGGACGTATTCATGATTGCACCAAAAGGCCCAGGTCATACGGTTCGCGGTGAATATGTAAAGGGTGGCGGGGTTCCGTGCCTTATCGCGATTGATAAAGATGTCTCTGGTAATGCAAAAGCGATTGCGCTTTCTTACGCTTCAGGTGTTGGTGGCGGACGTTCAGGCGTTATCGAAACAAGCTTTAAAGAAGAATGCGAAACTGACCTCTTCGGTGAGCAAGCGGTGCTTTGTGGTGGCGTAACAGCCCTCATGAAAGCGGGCTTTGAAACATTGGTTGAAGCAGGCTATGCACCAGAAATGGCGTATTTCGAATGTTTCCACGAGATGAAACTCATCGTTGACCTCATCTATGAAGGTGGAATGGAAAACATGCGTTATTCAATCTCCAACACTGCTGAGTTTGGTGACTATGTCACAGGTCCGCGCATCATTACTGAAGACACCAAAGCAGAAATGAAACGCGTATTGGAAGAAATTCAGTCTGGCAAGTTTGCGAGAGACTTTGTTGCTGATTCAAAAGATGGCTACACACGCATGAAAGCATATCGTGCTGCTGAGGGTGCTCATGGTTCAGAGCAAACTGGTGGTAAACTGCGCGACATGATGCCTTGGATTGGTAAAAACAAACTCGTAGATCAAGCGAAAAATTAATAGTAGTTACGGGTTGGGTTGCCAGTTGCGGGTATAGCTTGTAACTGCTCGCAACCCGTAACACGCAACTGGTAACTACTCTTATGACTCAAAGAATAACCATTTTCGATACAACCCTACGTGACGGTGAGCAATCACCGGGCATGTCGATGAACGCGCAAGAAAAAATGTTAGTGGCGGAGCTGCTGGATAATATGGGCGTGGATGTGATTGAGGCTGGCTTTGCGATGTCGTCGCAAGGTGATTTCGATTCCATTTATGCGATTTCTGAGAAGATTGAAAATGCGGTAGTATGTTCATTAGCGCGTGCGAAGGTTGGTGATATTGAGCGTGCAGCCGAGGCACTCAAGCCTGCGAAACAGCCACGCATTCATACCTTTATTTCCACGAGTGATATCCATCTTGAGCATCAGTTCCGTATGACGCGTGAACAGGTTTTGGGTATTATTGAAGAGACGATTAAGCTCTCTCGTAACTTCACTGACAATGTAGAATGGTCGGCGATGGATGCGACACGGACCGATTTAGATTATCTTGCACAAGCGGTGGAAACAGCGATTGCAGCAGGCGCCAACACCATCAACCTCCCAGATACTGTGGGTTACGCGACACCGTTAGATATTGAGAATATGTTCACATCAGTGATGAATCGTGTGCCAAATGCCGATAAGGCAGTGTTCTCCTTTCATGGTCAAAATGATTTGGGCTTGGCAACAGCGAACACTTTGGCAGCACTTCGTGCGGGCGCGCGTCAGGCTGAGGTGACCATCAACGGCATTGGTGAACGTGCAGGGAATACGGCGCTTGAAGAAGTGGTGATGACGCTACATACACGCAAAGATAGCTTTGATTTTACGACAGGCATCAAAACAGAAAATATCATGCGCGCCTCACGTTTGATTCAATCCATCACAGGGCAGCCTGTGCAGGTGAATAAAGCGATTGTTGGTGCGAATGCCTTTGCCCATGAATCGGGCATTCATCAAGATGGCATGCTCAAACATGCAGGCACCTATGAAATTATGACCCCTGAGTCCGTCGGGCTAACGCGCTCGAATATGGTAATGGGCAAGCATTCAGGTCGCCATGCCTTCCGCAACAAGCTTGAAGAGCTTGGTTTCGCGCTCGGTGATAACGCTTTTGAAGATGCATTCAATCGTTTCAAAGATTTGGCAGATAAGAAAAAAGATGTCTATGATGATGACATCATAACCATCGTTGATCCGCGTACAGATGAAGAACGCGCCATTCGTTTCATTGCCTGTCAGGTGCAGTGCGGATCGGTTGGTGAACAAAAAGTGAGCCTCACGCTTGATGTCGCAGGCAAAACAGAAACTGCTGAAGTGGTAGGAAATGGCCCTGTGGATGCGATGTTTAAGGCAATAAAAACACTCGTCCCAGATGCTCAAAAGGCAGTATTGCAACTGTATCAGGTGCATGCCGTGACGCAAGGAACCGATGCGCAGGCAGAAGTGACCGTACGTCTTGATTATGATGGCACCATCGTCAATGGGCATGGCAGCGATGTCGATACATTAGTTGCATCAGCGCTTGCCTATATTAATGCGTTATGTAAAGTAGACGCCATTCGCGGACGCGACATCACCGACATCTCTGCTGCTGAGTAAACCAAATAGGATTCAACCACGTCTATGTCTTTGTTAGATAGTTTCTTTGGCTTTAAAGCCACCGACATTGCCATTGATTTGGGAACTGCCAACACAGTCGTGTATGTGCCGGGCAAAGGCGTCGTGCTGAGCGAACCATCGGTTGTGGCAATGCGCGAAGAACATGGCGAGATGGTGCCGTATGCCTTTGGTCTTGAGGCGAAGCAGATGCTGGGTCGTACGCCAGAGAAAATTCAGGCATTGCGCCCGATGAAAGATGGTGTGATTGCAGATTTCCGCACCGCTGAAGAGATGATCAAGCATTTTATCAAGCGGGTAAACCCTCACCGTAGTTTCTCGGGGCCACTCATTATTATTTGCGTGCCGACTGGGTCTACCCCTGTGGAGCGTCGTGCCATTCAAGAATCAGCCGAAAACGCGGGTGCGCGCGAGGTCTATTTGATTGAAGAGCCAGTGGCAGCAGCCATTGGTGCGAATTTGCCTGTGGATGAGCCGACAGGATCGATGATTGTCGATATTGGTGGTGGTACTACGGAAGTTGCGGTGCTCTCGCTTGGTGGCGTGGTCTATGCCCGTTCGGAGCGTGTGGGCGGTGATCGTATGGATGAGGCGATTATTTCCTATGCACGTCGTCATCACAATTTACTGATTGGTGAGACTACGGCAGAGAATTTGAAAAAAGAGATTGGCTGTGCGACGAGGCCTGCGGATGGTGGTCATGGGCGCACAATGCCTGTGAAAGGGCGCGATTTGAACAATGGTGTGCCGCTAGAGCTGATATTTTCTGAGGCGCAGATGGCGGAAGCATTGGCTGACCCCGTCTATCAGGTGATTGAAGCAGTGAAAACAGCACTCGAGTTAACGCCCCCAGAGCTTTCAGGTGATATTGCTAGCAAAGGTATTGTGATGACGGGTGGCGGCTCGAAGCTCAAAAACTTGGGCGCCGCTATCAGCTATGAAGTTGGCCTCCCCGTTGTGGTGGCAGACAACCCGCTCGATTGCGTCGCCCTCGGCACAGGCCAAGTCCTCGAAAATATCGATGATTATCGTGCGATTCTCTTTAAACAGCATTAGATTTTTCTGATTGTTTTTTGTCTTTATTTTTCTTTTTTCCCAAGATAATATCAAATGGAAAGAAGTAAAATGTGATGACAAGATAGACGATATATCCAGAATCAATGAAGTGCGATAACCCACCGAGCAAAATAATCATGATATGGTTGCGTATAACGAAGCTATAGGGTGCTGACATGTTCATTTCAATGGCATTGTCGCCATCTCCACCCATGGCAGAAGGTAGTGTTTTGATGATACCAACCAAAATGAAGCCATAATAGAGGCTGATGGTGGTGAAGAGTATGTCTATAAACGCACCATTTTCTGCTACGCCTTCAAGTGGAAAAAATGACATCATGAATTGGCTATGCACAAAATGGAAAAATCCAAAATGGAAGGTGAAAAACATTGCCATGAATAAGGCGCTTATATTCACCACTCTTTTCACTATGGAGTGTTTGGGGGTGGTGTGAATCGCTTTATCATCGATAGGTTT
This sequence comes from uncultured Rickettsiales bacterium, assembly GCA_937982385.1. GTDB lineage: Bacteria > Pseudomonadota > Alphaproteobacteria > Rickettsiales > UBA998 > CALJMC01. The sequence goes on from CALJMC010000044.1 coordinate 9,034, forward strand.
TCTCAAGGTCTTGCGATTGAAAACGCCATTTCCGCTTAAGAGTGATATATAAATATAGAGTAACCCTGAAATGAGGCTTGTAATCCACATGCTCCACGCTACGTCATGCGCGCGCCAATCCTGCATATACGCCAAGCCGAGGGTGAATAGAAAAAGCCCTGCCTCGGTCGCAGCGCGAGGGAGTGGGTTGGTGATGTTCATTATGGACTAAATCTGATGTTGCACAGTTGCGTTGTATTCATCAAATCATACTCTGCACTATCAGTATCTTGGTTATCAGAGATATTACAGTATGTGTGAGACGTGACTTTGCCGAGCCCCGGTTTGCCGTCATCTAGTTTCTTATCAATGGTATAGTTTTCTTGCGTATTTGTTATCGGAGGGTTGATCATTAAAGAATTCTTTTCAGAACTGAACTTACTGCCCGATGTGTAGTTTTGATTGTCTGGGGCCGAATCGTAGAACAGCCATGCCCCACCACTTATTTTACTTTCTGGTATATTTTCACCTATTTGATAATCATATCTATCGGCAAAACTTCCAGTGTAATTTCCATTAATTAAGCCGGCGAGACTCAAATGCATCCATGCCGTGAAATGCTCTCCAACCCAATGATCAATCAGTCCGTCCCCATCGCCATTGCAGCCTGTGTCATCAGCAGAGGTGACCACTTGGTCCGCCGCACAGCGTGCATCAGTGCTCCAAAAACGATAAGCATTGGTGAGATCGCCTGGCATTCCCAAATATTTTTCTTTGAACGTATAGGCTGATACTAAGATTTGTTCTTGTTGCGTGATGATAGCACGAATTTCAGCAGCACGAATCATGGATGACCCGGCAACGATGCCGCCAGCAATCAGTCCGATAATTACCAGTACTATTGAGAGTTCGAGTAGACTAAAACCATTCTTTTTCATGTGTGTGCCTTTCGGTTGATTCTAGATATTACCATGAAAAAGTTAATAAGGTATATTTAGGTTGGTCATTTAATTTTCAAAAAAATGGTTACATCATTTCTTTGGGGTCAAAATTAATTTCTAGTTTTTGCCATTCTTTGAATTTTTCGGGCGGCAGGCCTTTTATTTGTCTCGTTTGTTTGACTGCTCTGATGGCCCGGTCAGCCCATACACGGTATTTAGGGTCGCTTTTATAGCGGCTCTTATCAAAAGAAATATTAGTGATATAGCCATCTTCTCGGACATCGAGTGTTAGTAGGACGGAAACAATTTCGCTGCTTCCCAAATCTACATTCCAATATTTGGAGAACTGTCTTTTGATCGCATCTTTCTCAGTCCGAGACACGGGTGCAGCATTGTTGAATGGTTCGCTCGAAATGCTTTTCTGCTTTTGCGTTACTTGATCTTTTGGTGTGTCTTTTTTCTTCGGTTTTTCTTCCGACTCCTTCACCTTCTTCAATTTGTCTTTAAGCTGCTTTGCTTCTTCTTTCTTCAGCTTTGGTTTTTCTTTAGGTTTTTTCTCGGGCTTCGGTTTAGGTTTGTCTTTGGTAGGCATTTTTACAGGATTATCTTTTTGTGGCTTGGGCTCTGGTTTTGGCGCTGGTTTATCCGTTGGTACGGGGGTTTCATCTTTCTTCATCTTTACCTTTTTAGGTTCCGCAACTTTCTTCTTTTGTACTTTAATGTCGGGCTTGAGATTTCGTATTTCTGAAACAGGAATGATTTCAACGGCCATCACAAGCGGTTCGGGCGGCAATTCTTTTTTGAAGAAATCAGGCAGCCCAATGATGGCGAGCAGAATGAGGAGTAGATGAATCCCTCCTGAATATACCGCACCGCGAGCTGACATAAATGGCTACTTTCGCTTAGCTGAGGATGTTGCTTGCTCAGAGATAAGTGCAACCTTGAAGAAGCCCGCTTGATTCACTTCGCCAACCACTTTCATCACCACACCATAATCGACGCTTTTGTCGCCACGGATGAAGATGCGAGAATCTTTTTTCTCTCCCAAAATAGCTTTGAGTTTGGGTGCTATATCTACGATTTTGGTCATATTCTCACCAATATAGACGCTGCCTGTGCTTTTGATTGAGATGGTAAGTGGCTCATCTTGCCCAGGCACAGGCGCTGCGGCACTGTCCGGCAAGTCAACCGTGACACCTGTCGTCATCATCGGCGCAGTCACCATAAAGATGATGAGCAGCACCAACATGACATCGACAAAGGGCGTCACATTAATTTCGGAGAATTGGTTTTGGCGATAGCCGCGTCCGCGTCCGCCTTTTGAAAGATTCGCACCCATTTAAGCACCTCGCTTTGTATTCGCATCCGTTTGACGTGAGAGTAGGGCCGAGAATTCAACAGAATAATCTTCTAAGCGCCCTGCAAATTTGCCAAGCTCGTTGGAATATTTATTATATGCGATTACGGCTGGAATCGCAGCGAACAAACCAATGGCTGTCGCAAAGAGTGCCTCAGCAATACCAGGTGCCACCACGGCGAGTGAAGTGTTTTTGGACATCGCGATGGACTGGAAACTATTCATAATACCCCATACGGTGCCGAACAGCCCGATGAACGGCGCGGAAGTTCCGACAGTAGCCAAGAAGCCAAGTCCGCGCTCGAGATGGTCTAGCTCGCGATTGCGTGTCACACTCATAATCTGTACCATGCGCTCTTGCAACGAGATGTTCAGTGAGCCTTTCATCGGCTTGCGACCCTTAGAAGAGGGAGTAGATGAACGAAGCCATTCTTCCATTGCGGCAACAAAGACAATCGCGAAGGGGTGGTTTGCACGTTTCTTTACGCGCTCATAAAAGGCATCAAGTGATTCGGCTGACCAAAATGCTTTTTCAAACGTGTTGGCTTTCCATTTCACAGCTTTAAAACGGAAGGATTTTTCAATGATAATAGCCCAACTCCAAAAAGAAGCGATAAACAGCACAATAATTACTGTTTTGACCACATAATCGGCCTGCATGAACATATCGATCATGCTGAAATCGTGAATGGGCGCGCTACCAGCGAGTGTGGTGGCTTCAACGGCTTCAGTAGGGGCTGCTATGGGCATAATATGTACCTTATATCTGGTTATGCCTTCAGTGGCATATGGGTTAACATGGTTTCTTTTAATGTTTTATCTATGGCGGTGGGCTTAAACGCGCCATTAACTGCTACAATCTCTACTATCATATCAACAAGTAGCTGGTCATCTTTTTTCAGCATTTGATGCATGGTAAAGCGCGCGGCACCCATTGAGTGAAGCGCTGTTTCAACAGTCACCACATCATCGAGGCGTGCAGGCGAGAGATAGTCTGCCTCTACGCGACGCACGACAAATCCTATATTCTCATTTTTGAGCAATTCTGATTGATTGATTCCCATGGTCCTAAGTGCTTCTGTACGGGCGCGTTCAGCATATTTCAGATAGTTTGCATAATACACCACACCCGCCGCATCGGTATCCTCATAATAGATGCGATAGCTGACGTGATGGCTGCCGTTGGTGAAGTCAGCACTCATTATAGCAAATCCCCTTGGGTTGGGTCGGTTTGGCGGATGGGTGGGGTGAGCCCCAGATGCGCGAAGGCGTGGTCGGTCAGCATACGACCGCGCGGTGTGCGTTGCAGGAAGCCTTTTTGCAGTAAGTAAGGCTCGATGGTTTCTTCGAGTGAATCACGTTGTTCGGAAAGTCCTGCGGCAACCGTTTCAATGCCGACTGGGCCACCTGCATAATGTTCTGCAATAAATGTCATGTAGCGTCTGTCGGCGCTGTCTAATCCAGAACCATCGACCTCTAAGCGAGTGAGAGCCTTGTCAGCCATTGATTCATCAATTGTCGTTTTGCCGTCTGCATGGGCGAAATCACGGACGCGGCGCAGCAATCGCACGGCAATACGCGGCGTACCACGCGAACGGCGGGCAATCTCATGCGCACCTTGCGCAGTCATGCCAATATTCATGATGGATGCGGCGCGGTTAATGACGATTTCCAGTTCTTCCACTGAATAGAATTGCAAACGTAGTGGAATGCCAAAACGATCACGCAACGGGTTGGAAAGGAGCCCCAAGCGAGTAGTTGCACCAACCAATGTGAAGGGCGGCAGGTCAATTTGTACGGTGCGCGCGGCAGGGCCTTCACCAATGATGAGGTCGAGTTTGCCATCTTCCATCGCAGGATAAAGCACTTCTTCCACCGCAGCATTGAGTCTATGGATTTCATCAATAAACAATACATCTCTATCTTGCATTGAGGTCAAAATCGCGGCTAAATCACCAGCTTTGGTGAGCAATGGTCCTGACGTTGCGCGAAACCCAACGCCCATCTCAGCCGCAACAATTTGCGCCAAAGTCGTTTTACCCAACCCCGGAGGACCATAAAAGAGTGTGTGGTCGAGCGGTTCTTCACGCGAACGTGCGGCTTTTACGAAAATCTCTAAATTCTCACATGCTTGTTTTTGCCCCGTAAATTCTGAGAGTTTTAGCGGGCGTAACGACACTTCAGGTGCATCATCGAGTATAGGTTCAGGAGAGGATATGCGCGCTTCTTCCATTATGCCGCAAGCTCCTTGAGTCCGTGGCGAATCGCATCATCGAGCTTCATGTCTTCTTCCGTGTTCATGGCACGCGCTACGGCTGAAAAGGCATCCACACGATTATAACCTAAATTTACCAAGGCAGAGACTGCTTCATCACGGGTATTGTTTGCTGGTGTTTTGGGTGCTGCTTTCGGTGCAGCGCCACCACTATGTTTCACGCCAAAGTCCGCCGCAGAGCCTGCTGGCATATTCGCAACTTTGTTTTTGAGTTCGGTGATGATGCGCTCACCCACCTTTGCGCCGACGCCCTTGGCGCGGGTGATGGCGGTTTTGTCTTGTGCGGCTATGATGGTCGTGAGTTCATCAGAACTAAAGCAACTTTGTATGGTCAGTGCCATCTTCGCGCCGACACCTTGCACTGTGGTGAGAAGCGTAAACCAGCTGCGGTCAGCCTCAGTGAGGAAGCCATAGAGATGAATATGATCTTCGCGGACATGGGTTTCAATCACCAGCGATACTTCGCCTGACATAGTATCGAGTTGACCAAGGGTAGAGGAGGCGGCAAACACCATATATCCCACGCCATTCACATCAAGAATCGCATGCCCTTCACGGACGGAATCTATGGTGCCTCTGAGTTTTCCTATCATGGGAGTTAAGATAGTCGTATCATCGCTAAATTACTAGAAGATTTTAGTGGTGCGAGGATAGAATGTCCGAGCCAGCCATGAGCCCGCGAAGCGGACGCGTATTGCGGAGCGCAGGAAGCGCGGAGCAGGCGCAATCATATACCTCTTCCTCAATGCTTGACCAGCCTAAGCTTAGGCGTTACACTCACTCTCCTGAATTTTAAGATTATATAGAGAGCGTTATGACGGCAAAAAACACAGCGAAAGCGAGCAAGGGGAAGACGTTTCAGTCTCCTGCATCAGGCACACCAATGTCGGGGGCGGATATTATCGTCAATGCGCTAGTGGAAAATGGTACGGATACGGTCTTTGGCTATCCGGGTGGGGCAGTTCTGCCGATTTATGACGCGCTGTTTACGTTTGGCGAAGATGAGCTCAAGCATGTGCTTGTGCGTCATGAGCAGGGTGCAACCCATGCGGCAGAGGGCTATGCGCGCTCGACTAACAAAGTGGGTGTGGTGTTGGTGACGTCTGGTCCCGGTGCAACAAATACCATTACGGGTATTGCCGATGCGATGTTGGATTCTATTCCATTGGTTGTGTTGACAGGGCAGGTGCCGAGCCATTTGATTGGTTCTGATGCGTTCCAAGAAGCGGACACGACAGGTATTACGCGTTCATGCTCCAAGCATAACTATTTGGTGCAGTCGATTGAAGATCTTCCGCGCATTATGCATGAAGCATTTCATGTGGCGTCTACGGGACGTCCGGGTCCTGTTGTTGTGGATATTCCAAAAGACATCATGAATGATATGGGTGTTTATGCATCGGCTGATGATTTTGATAGAACCTCTTATAAAGTAGTGAAAAAACCAGAGGCGTCAAAAATTGAGAATGCCATTGAGCTGATGGAAAATGCCGAACGCCCGATGTTCTATATTGGTGGCGGGGTCATCAATTCAGGTGTACGCGCAAGTGAGCTTTTGAAAGAGCTTGTGCAGGAAACTGGTTTCCCTATCACAGCAACCTTGATGGGCCTGGGAGCGTATCCGGGAACGGACAAACAGTTCCTTGGTATGCTCGGTATGCATGGTTCGCTCGAAGCGAATATGGGTATGGCGGAATGTGACGTGATGATTAATATCGGCGCGCGTTTTGATGACCGCGTAACAGGGCGCTTGGACGGGTTCTCACCGAACTCTAAAAAAATCCATGCAGATATCGATAAATCATCCATCAATAAAAACGTTCGTGTGGATGTGCCAATTGTGGGTGATGCGGAATCTGTGCTTGAGGAAATGTTAGCTTTATGGCGTGCCAAGAAATGCCAAGCCAAGAAATCTGCGCTTGAAGCATGGTGGAAGCAAATTGAGATGTGGCGTGCGCGCGACAGCTTCTCATACGACCAACAAGGTGAGGTGATTAAGCCGCAATATGCGCTTGATCGTATCTATGAAATCACCAAAGATAAAGCACCCTATTTCACCACCGATGTCGGGCAACATCAAATGTGGACGGCGCAATATATCAAGTTTGATTCCCCTAATAAATGGATGACATCTGGCGGACTCGGCACGATGGGCTATGGTTTGCCTGCAGCGCTTGGTGTGCAAATTGCACATCCCGGTGAGGCCGTGATTTGCATCAGTGGTGAAGCGTCTATTCAGATGAATATTCAAGAACTTTCTACTATTTTTCAATATCGTCTACCTGTGAAGCTCGTGATTTTGAATAATCACTATATGGGTATGGTGCGCCAATGGCAGGAGATGTTCTATGAGTCGCGCTACTCGTCCTCCTATATGGATGCATTGCCGGACTTCATGAAGCTCGCCGATGCTTATGGCATTGCCGGACTTCAGATTACCAAGGCGGAAGATGTGGATGCAGGCATCAAAAAGATGATGGAAATTGATGGCCCAGTCGTCTGTGAAATTATTGTCGATGACAAAGAAAATGTCTATCCCATGATTCCCGCAGGTGCAGCCCACAATGAGCTACTCCTAGGCCCAGATGACGGCGACGGAAAACCGCAGGATAAAAATCGGGTTTAAAAGTCTGGAGTGCTCCCCCATAAATGGGTGAACACTCCAGAGAGAAAGATTACCAAGGGGGGTAGCGGAGTGACGTGCAATACGCGCGGCTACGAAGCTAGAAATAACCTCCTAAAACGAGGTGATACCCAATACAATAAGCACAGGAAATGTCAGGATGATGCCTGCCATCAGAAAGCTTGGCATTTCATTTATGTTAACGGGCGATTGAAGCCCGCCAGGGCCGCCGATTTCGGGCAAGCCGCGCTTGGTGGTTTGGGCAGATTTAATCACGCTGATGGGGACATATTTCCCCTCACCATAGAGATGATTGCCCTGAATGCTTTCCACATCCATCTCAATCACTTTATCATTCGTCATGAGGATTTTAGCGTGACGCCCCTCGAGCGCATGCGGATTGCTCGCAATTTCACGGAAATTATACGATTTTTGACTCACGCATGCGCTTAGCATGGAGATGCTACATAAGGCGATAATACTCTGTTTTGCTCTGTTCATGGCGGCACTATAGCAATTAATTGTGACAGCTTGATGACAATTATGAATATTTTATGGCTTCGTAGCCACACGTCCTGTGTGTTACTCCGCTATCGTTGGCGCGATGCTCACGGCTGAAGCGAATATACTGTTCGCTTTAATGCTCAAAAACTAACGACTTATCTATTTGCCATTTTTCCAAAAAATCTCTATGTTGCGCGGCATGAAACAATCTATTGATGACTATTTTATAACCGATGAGGCGACCACGTCTAAAGAGATGTTTGGACGGCTCTATCGTGATTTTATCAAACCGTGGCGTTCTACGCTGATTATTGCGGTGATATTGATGGTGATTGCGGCGGCGACGGCGGCGGCGAATGCGTGGCTGATTCAGCCTGCGCTGGACGAGATTTTCGGTAATAAAAATATGACCATGCTAAAACTCATTCCCATTGCCATTATATTGGTGGCGATTGTGAGTGCCTTTTCGACCTATGGACAAAATGTACTCATGCGCAAGGTTGGACAAGCAATTATTGCGCGCATGCAGGTGAAAATGTTTGACCATATGGTGCGCTCCGATTTGGCAATGTTTCATGACCAATCGTCAGGACGTTTGATTTCGCGCTTTACCAATGACATCGCGATGATGCAAACCACGGTCTCGACATTGCTTACGACTATCGCCAAAGAGGCGCTGAGTGCGGTGTTTCTCATTGGTGTGATGGTGTATCAAAGCTGGCAGCTATCAATGATTGCATTGCTTATTTTTCCTATCGCGATTTTCCCGGTGATGAAGCTGGGCAAGCGCATGCGCAAGGTGGCCACAAGCACGCAGCAAGAGATGGGGCACTTTACCTCGCAGCTTGATGAAGTGTTTGGGGTGGTGCGGGTGGTCAAAGCCTATGGACGCGAAGACGTAGAAGTGGCGCGCGCAAAGAAAACGGTTCACGGACTTTACAAGCTGATGATGAAGGCGGTGAAAATCCAAGCAATTGCTAGTCCGATGATGGAGATGCTGGGAAGTCTCGCTATTGCAGGTGTCATCTATTACGGTGGGTTGCAGGTGATTGACGGTACCACCACACCTGGTGCGTTTTTCTCGTTCATTGCCGCGATGATGTTGGCCTATAAGCCGCTGCGGGCGATGGCGGGTGTGAATACGCAATTTCAGGTGGGGATGGCGGCCGCACGTCGCTTTTATGCGGTGATGGACACGAAGCCAGCCATTAAAGAAAAACCAGATGCGGCCTTATTAAATATCACTAAATCCGACGTGAACATGCGTGATGTGAACTTTAGCTATGCGGATGGAACCACTGCGATTGAGGGCCTGAACCTGCATATTCCTGCGGGAAAAATGGTGGCGCTTGTTGGTGCGTCTGGCGCGGGGAAGTCGACCATCATGAATTTGATGATGCGCTTTTATGACGTGTCCGATGGCGCAATCACCATTGATGGGCAAGATATTCGCGATGTGACGTTTGCATCATTGCGTCATAACATGGCGTTGGTAAGCCAAGAAGTGATGCTGTTTGATGATTCTGTGTTTGCTAATATTGCCTATGGCATGGAAAACGCGACTAAGGAAACAGTTGAGAAGGCGGCGAGAGATGCTGCCGCACATGATTTCATTATGGCACTGCCAAACGGTTATGACTCTATGATCGGACCGTCAGGGGCGAAGCTATCGGGTGGTCAGCGTCAACGGTTATCTATTGCGCGGGCGATGCTTAAAAATGCGCCTATTTTGTTGCTTGATGAGGCGACTTCAGCACTTGATACAGAATCTGAACGTCATGTGCAAGCAGCGCTAGATGGCTTGATGGACGGACGTACGTCACTGGTTATTGCCCATAGACTATCAACTATTTTACATGCTGACCTCATTTATGTGTTGGATGGTGGGCGTGTGATTGAGTCGGGTTCGCACAAGGATCTTTTGGCGTCTGGCGGTGCCTATGCCGGATTGCATGCAGCACAGTTTAGCAAAATAGATGCGGCGTAGTATGACCCGAAAACGTACCAATGATACACTACAAAACACTAAGCGCAAGGTGATGAATCACCCGTTGATGCACGCCTTTATATGCAGGTTGGTATGGGGTTATTGCTGGTTGGTTTATGCTACTTCGCGCGTAGAGCGTGTGGTGGACGAGGGTGCCAAACCTTATATTAATGGTGATAAGCATTTTACGCTTGCTTTTTGGCATGGTCGTTTGCTGATGGAGCCATTTGTGAAGCCCAAAGGCCGCGAGATGCATGTGCTGATTTCTGCACATGGTGACGGCAAACTTATCTCCAAAACCATGACCTATTTTGGTATTGATACCGTGGAGGGTTCGAGCTCCAAAGGTGCAATTGGTGCAGTGAAGGGCATGCTCAAAGTGTTGAAACGTGAGCAAAATATTTGCATTACCCCTGATGGGCCGCGCGGTCCATTTCAGACAGCAGCTGATGGTGTGGTTCATGTACCTGCAAAGTCGAAGGTGCCTGTCGTACCGAGTGCATTCTCGGCCAAAAGCGCGAAACAATTGCGCAGCTGGGACAAGTTTATGATTCCTTTCCCATTTTCCACACTCATCTATGTGGTGGGCGCGCCGGTTCATATCACAGACCTGAGTGATGAGTCCGCCATTGAGGCCGCCCGCTTATCGGTTGAAAATGCATTAAATGATGTCACCGACCATGCCGATATGCTTGCAGGGCGCACGATAACAGAGTAAAAGAATTCTTATCACAAACGCTGAGGCACGATGCTCACCATCTACCGCATATTATCATGGATTTTAACTCCTCTCATACCTCTTGTGCTGAATATTCGGGCATCAAAGGGGAAGGAAGTGAAAGAACGCATCGGCGAACGCGTTGGCAAGGCGGGAAAGCCACGCCCTGCTGGAAAGTTAGTGTGGTTTCATGCCGCGAGTATGGGCGAGTCTTCATCCGTAGTACCTGTCATTAAGCGTTTGTTGGAGCAACATCCTGAGGTGAAGGTATTGCTCACCACCGTCACAGTGACCTCTGCTACAAATATTGGTAAAAAACTGCCTGATGGCGCGTTTCATCAATTTGCTCCTGTCGATACCCCCCTTGCGATGAAACGCTTTTTAGCGCATTGGAAGCCAGATGTCGCCTTTTGGGTGGAGTCTGAATTTTGGCCAAATATGATGGAAATGACCCATGAGTCGGGCTGTCCGATGGTGTTGTTGAACGCTCGTATATCGCGTCGTTCGTTCCGCCGTTGGCAGAAGATGCGTACGGTCATTGAACAGCTTTTATGTCTGTTTACGATGATACTTGCCAAGAGTGATGAGGATGCCTCGCGCATTCGCAACCTGGGTGCTGATGCTGATAAAGTGTCGGTGCAGGGAAATCTTAAATTTTCTGCGCCTGCGTTGGAGGCTGACCCGAAGCTTACCAGTGAAATTCTTGGACAAATTGGTGGGCGTCGCATATGGCTTGCCGCCAGCACGCATAATGGTGAAGAAGAGATTATCGCGGATGTTCATAATCATGTAAAAGCGGCCTATGGTGATTTGCTGACAGTGATTGTGCCGCGTCATTCGCGCCGTGGAAAAGAGATTGCCGCATCGATTGAGAAAAAAGATATGCGCGTGGCTTTGCGTAGTCGTGGCGATGCTATCAGCTCGAATACTGATGTGTATGTCGCGGACACAATGGGCGAGTTGGGTATTTTTTATCGTTTGGCGGGCATCGTGTTTATTGGTGGGTCGTTGGTGCCGCATGGTGGGCAGAATCCGTTTGAGCCTGCATTGCTTGATTGTACCATTCTCTACGGTCCGCATATGGATAATTTTAAAGAGTTTTGCCATGAACTAGAGGTTGTGCATGGTGCCGTGTTGGTGAAGAATGAAACAGAGCTTGCAGCGAGAGTCGATGAATTACTGCGTGATCAGGTGCGTCAAGAAGAGATAGCGAAAGCTGCCCTTAATGCGGTGCGTGCGAAACAGGCTGTGATTGACGATGTGCTTGCGAGTCTTGAGCCTATATTTATCAATGCAGGGCTGAATTCTGCGCATGCAGAAGGTGAAGAAACGGTAGAAAGCGCGACTATTATTGATGCGCATACTGCCCAAGTAATCGCAGAATCGGAAGAGCCGATTGATGTGGATGATGAGTCCGCGGCATTATCAGTCATTGAAAAGGATGTGTGATGAAAGCGCCAAGCTGGTGGAATGATGCGGGGGGTCTCTCCACTCTGATGCAGCCGCTTTCCTGCATCTATAGCTACGTGCATGGGGTGTACTGCCATATGGTGACGCCACAAAAAATGTCGGTGCCTGTATTATGTGTTGGCAATGTGACAGCGGGCGGTGCGGGGAAAACACCCACAGTGATGTCACTTGCTTATAAACTCACAGCCATGGGTGAGCGTCCACATGTGATTAGTCGCGGCTATGGCGGCAGCATTTCCGATATGGTGCTGGTGGATGTGACGGTGCATAATGCCGAGGATGTCGGCGATGAGCCGTTGCTTATCTCGAATGCTGCACCTTGTTGGATTGGAGCGAATCGTGTGGATTCTGCACGCGCTGCCATTGCGCGCGGGGCAACGGTGCTGCTGATGGATGATGGTTTTCAAAACCCGTCATTGATAAAAGATATGAGCCTTATTGTGATTGATGGCGGCTATGGATTGGGCAATGGCCGCGTCATTCCTGCAGGGCCTTTGCGTGAGAAGCTGGCTGAAGGGCTGAAGCGTGCTGGCGCAGTGCTGATGATAGGTGATGATGTGCATAATATTGCCTCGCAGTTGGGTGAGAAGACCTTGTTACACGCCGTCATCGAACCGAAATCGACGTTGGAAGCGGGTGATTACATCGCCTTTGCTGGAATTGGTCGTCCCCAGAAATTCTATGATACGCTACGCGGTCTGGGTATAAATCTTGTGGTTACGCATGATTTTCCTGACCATTACGCCTATACTAAAGGTGAGCTAGAGACGTTGCTGAAGGAAGCACACAGTAAGGGTGCTACACTTATCACAACCGAGAAGGACGCGGTGAAAATCCCTAAACCTTATCGTGAGTCTATTGCGGTGCTGCCCGTGGCGTTGGAGTGGGGAAGGCATAGTGATCACATAGATGACATGCTTGCAAAACTCATGGCAGACGGAGGCGTGTAAATGCCAATTCTCACGCGTATACGCTATCTTGCGGAAGCTGCAATTCTAGGACTCGTTTATGGACTGTTCTGGTTATTGCCGCTTGATGTTGCCTCATGGATCGGTAGTTTGATTGGACGTTATGGCGC
>CALJMC010000045.1 GCA_937982385.1 uncultured Rickettsiales bacterium
GTGATGACATGGCGAATATGAAGGCACATTTAATAGCGATTGCAATTGTTGGTGTTGTGATACTTCTTGGGGTTATACTCTTTGACCCTGCGAGGGAAGTAGAGCCTAAAAATGCTGATGAGAACTCCTATTTTATTCAAATATACAGTGCAAGCTATGGCGGCAACTGCAATGGTTCGGATGAATATGAGAAGGCAGACGACAAAGGTGTGCGCAAAAAAGTTATTCTATCGTTCAAGCGCAATAATCGTCTTGGCAGAATATCAGAGCTCTGTAATGAAGAGACGAGTTGCGTGTTTGATGTTGGTGAGAAGATACTCGGTAGCTTAAAGAGTTATTCTTGTGATCCTGCGTTAAAGGTTAAATATCGCTGCTTTAGGGTTGATAAATTGCAGACGGCGAATTTCTTGGAAGGTGAGCAAATGCAGCTTGACTGTCGCCCGCAGACAGTCAAAGAACGCATAGGCCTTGTCGATGTGAAGGAGCCAGCAGATGCTAGTTGAAAACTTGCAAACGCTAAATAGTATTGATAGCGTCAAATGGGTATCGTTGACCATTGCCTTTCTTTTGCTTGGCGCATGGTTCTTTGTGCAAAACAAACATTTCGACTATCGTAGCGGCTCTCCCTCGCGTTCAGATTACATCACATTGCTGCGTGCGGCTCGGATTCGTTCTACCGTTATCAATATATTATTATGGACATTCTTTGCTGGATTCTTTGCGTATGAATTCATGGAATCTCAGCCGGGTTCCGGTAGCAATCCTGTCGCTAGAGCTGCTGTAGAGCCTGTTGTAGAGCAGCTTGCACCAGAAGTGTCCCCCATTCGTGTGGAACGTATTCCTGCTGCTGATACAGCTGTGGGGGAAGCGTCTTTTCTCTCCGAAAACCCTGAAACGGCTTTAGATGCCCTCAAGGAGCGTTATGAGGATGTATTTGTATCCTATCTCTATCTTAAGCGATGCGAGAAAGCTGGCGATGCTGACTATCCGGTTATTGTGCAGGCATTTCAAGACGAGGTGAAGAACATGCAATATGACCCAAGCTTGTTCCAAAGTGTCTATGATGCGGCAGAAGGGTCTTATAGTGCCATTTATCGTGATAGCAAATGTGACGATGCCACCTTGCTTCCTGTGCTTGAACGCTTTAAAACATGGCTCGATGGTGCAACGGAAGAACCTGTTGCGAACTTAGAGGTAAAAGAGACAACAGATGTGGCAACAAATTAAACGTGATATTAATGCTGTGCTGGCGCGTGACCCTGCTGCACGTTCTGCGTGGGAGGTGGTGTTGTGCTATCCTGGTTTTCACGCATTACTCATGCATCGCGTATCTTCAAAATTATGGGAATGGAAATTTCACCTGACAGCACGTTGGTTATCGTCATTTGGACGCTTCTTTACGGGAGTAGATATACATCCGGCAGCGCACGTGGGTGAAGGATTTTTCATTGATCATGCAACCGGTGTGGTGATTGGTGAGACCGTTACAATTGGTAGTAATGTTACGCTCTATCAAGGCGTCACGCTCGGTGGTGTGAGCCTCAAAAAAGAAGTGCGTCATCCACAAATTGGCAATGATGTGGTGATTGGTGCCGGCGCGAAGTTGCTTGGTCCTATTATCGTGGGTGATGGTGCGCGCATTGGTTCAAACTCTGTGGTGGTTGAAGATGTGGCCGCGATGACTACTGTTGTTGGTGTGCCGGCGCATGAGGTGAGTGTTCGTAAAAGTAAAACCGGTCTCAAAACGGATGAAGGTTTTTCAGAGGTGTTGTTTGAAGCCTATGGCACACCATGCGACAAGCCTGCTGACCCTGTGTTAGAGGAGCTTATGCAGCTGAAACGTGAAGTCGCAGCGTTGAAGAAAAAGGTGAAGGCGTCATGAATTTAACGACCAAAGGACGCTATGCCGTGATGGCGATGATAGAGCTTGCGCTTCGAAAAGATGATGAGGGCGCAGTGTCGTTGCAAGCCATTGCTGATGCGCAGGAAATTCCTCGGAACTATCTCGAACAGCTTTTCTCACACATGCGTAGCTCAGGCATGGTGTCATCGACACGTGGTGCACAAGGGGGGTACCGTCTCAATATTGCACCGAAAGATATCGCCATTCTCGATGTGATTAAAGCGGCGGAAGAATCTATCTCTATCACGCGTTGTTCCGGGGCGGAACGGGGCTGTATGAAACATAGTGCGCGATGTCTCACGCATGATTTATGGGCAGGATTAGAAGAGCAGATCGCGAGTTATCTCGCGTCTGTTTCCCTGCAGGATGTGTGTGATGGCAAAGTTACCTAACATTTATCTCGACTATAACGCGACTGTGCCGCCACGCCCCGAGGCGGTGGCCATTGCGCATGAGCTGAGTGCCGAGCCGCTTAATGCGTCGTCAGTGCATGGGGCGGGGCGCAAAGCTAAACATATCATTGAAGATGCGCGTAGCGTTATTGCTGAGCATGTGAGCTGTTTTCCAGGTGAGGTTATTTTTACGAGTTCGGGAACTGAATCCAATGCAATGGCGTTGCAGTCATACCCTAAACGTCAGTTGCTAGTTGCTGCAACCGAACATCCTTCAGTTTTGAAGCAGCGTGATAATACCATTGAGCTAGCTGTGCATGCAAATGGCTTGCTGGATATGGACGCTTTCGAGCAGGAGCTTAAAAGTGTGGGCGAGGGCGAGGCACTTGTTTCTGTGATGTTTGCTAATAATGAGACCGGCGTTATTCAGCCCATTGCTGAGATTTCTGCACTCGCGCGTAAGTACGGAGCTATTATGCATTGTGATGCGATGCAAGCCATTGGAAAAATTCCCGTGGATATTGGTGTACTCGGCGTGGATATGCTTACGCTCTGTGCCCATAAATGCGGCGGAGTCGTGGGAGCTGCGGCACTTGTGGCACGAGAGGGAGTTGTTCCTACACCCATTATGCGCGGTGGCGGGCAAGAATTGCGCCGCAGAGCAGGAACAGAAAATATTCCTTCTATTGCAGCTTTTGCAGCGGCAATCACATGCGCTGAGAAGGATGAATGGCAATTCGAGCTACGTGGTTGGCTTGACGCATTAGAATCAGTCT
The DNA here is from genome assembly GCA_937982385.1 of uncultured Rickettsiales bacterium. GTDB lineage: Bacteria > Pseudomonadota > Alphaproteobacteria > Rickettsiales > UBA998 > CALJMC01. The sequence continues at coordinate 3,072 of CALJMC010000045.1, forward strand.
GTGAAGCTGCAGGTGGCGTTGTGTTAGGCAAGGATGCCACAAGGTTGCCGAACGCTAGCAATATCATGATGCCTAATAAATCAGCCGAGCTGCAGCTCATTCATTTTGATTTGGCCAATATTGCTGTGAGTGCTGGATCAGCATGTTCATCTGGGCGCGTAGAAGCCTCACATGTTGCGCGTGCTATGTTAGGTGACGATGCAGAGGGCCTCAGTAATATCATTCGCATCAGCGGTGGCTGGAATACGCAAGAGTCCGACATAATTGCGGCTCAAAAAGCATGGCTGAGCTTTGCAAAACGTTAGTTATTCAATCTTTTTACTACATAGTGTACTGACTGTCACAAAACTGTAACATTTCTCTGCTATAGTTATAGGTAAGCAAATTTAGGTGTTGAGCATATGCTCCGCAATAGTAGAAAGAGAGTTTATTATGGGAATAATTGATGATGAAGCGGTCACAAGTGCAGCTGTTAGTACCGTAAATAATTATATTGATAATATTCTCTTACCTGTATGTAAGGATGCTTTAGGTAAGTGTGGGGCTGGATTAGCCAAGGCTGCTGAAGTTACAGCAACAGTGGGTAATGCGGTTGCGAGTCCGATTGTATCAGCTAAAGAAGGGTTCTCATCAGGAATTGATAAAATTCGTGGGCTTGGGGGCGATAGTCCGAGCAAAGAATTAAATATTGCCCAAGAACAAAATACACCTGGCACTCAGACTACTAGTGTTTCGATGGATGGTAAAGTTGCTGAGCAATGTGCAGGAATAGATATGTCTGGTTTTGCTGTTGCAGAACATTCGGCAGGAATGAATGTTGAGCCGATGAGTTGTCCTGTGAATGTAGCGCAGACACAGACACAAGCTTTTCAAAGATAAATCATTTCAATAACTCAAAAAAGCAGTCTTCTTAGGAAGGCTGCTTTTTTTATGCCTAAAATTCACAACTACTTCTTATAGCAGCGTCTGATAGGGCAATTGCAGATAGCATTGCTGTGGTGACAGGGTTATGTTATTCGAAAGATTCGTAACTAGTAAGGATAGCGTAGATGCCGACTAAAGAAATCATATTGTTAGACGGAGGCGTGGGGCAAGAAATAAACCGCCGTGCCACGCATACTGAATCGCACCCGCAATGGTCCGTCAAGGTGATGCATGATACACCCAAAATAGTCGTGCAAGTGCAAAAGGAATTTATAGAGGCAGGAGCAAAAATTATCTCACTCAATAATTACACCGCGACACCGTCGCGTATGAAACGCTATGACATGATGGATCAGTATGAACAGACACATGCGCTCGCAGCCCAATGCGCGAATGAGGCGCTCGCACAGACTGATGTCGCTCGAGATGAGGTCAATATTGCGGGATGTTTGCCACCACTAGCCGCGAGTTATGTGACAGAAGGCGTGCCCCCTTACACCCAAGCATATGATGAATATTGCAGCCTTATTGAACAGCAAAAACCCCTCGTGGATCTGTTCTTAGTGGAAACCATGTCAAATCTGGTTGAGCTAACAGCCGCCCTAGACGCGTTAAAGCATTATAATGAGAAGTCCTATGTTGCTCTGACATGTAAGGATGATGCGTCCATCACGTTGCGTTCTGGGCAGCCTTTATCGGATGCGTTGGCATTGTTGCGTGAGAGAAACGCTGAAGCGGTGATGATTAATTGCTGTTACCCTGAAACAGTAGATTCAGTAATAGATGCGCTCAGTAGATCGTCTCTTACCTTTGGAGCCTATGCGAATGGGTTTAAATCAGTGGAACCGCTTACGCTTGGCACGACTGTTGACCTCTTGGACTATCGGGCTGACTTAACAGCTGAGCGCTACACACAACACGCTATGAGTTGGGTGGAAAAAGGTGCGAAAATCATTGGCGGGTGCTGTGAGATTTCTCCACAACATATCGCACATCTACATGTTCGACTTCAGGAAAAAGGATATAAGATACGAAAGCTGCTTTAAGTTATTTCTAATTCATCCAGAGTGCTATCAGCCATTGTGACATGAATAATTCTGAGGTTTGAAATTGGTTGCGGGGGTAGGATTTGAACC
>CALJMC010000046.1 GCA_937982385.1 uncultured Rickettsiales bacterium
AAAAGGGGACCAATGATACGCTCAGAGGCATCGAAATAAATGCATCCCCAATGGCGCAAGTGATTGCTCCTTTTGATGGTGAAGTGGTGTTTGTTGGGCCATTTTTAGAGTATGGTCAGATGGTTATCATACGCCATAGTCATCAATATCACACACTTTTGGCGGGCTTCGGGGCTATAGATGTCGAGCCGGGACAGTTTTTGTTGGAAGGCGAGCCGATTGGTGTTATGGGTAGAAAAGGTTCATCTAAAAGGCTTTACATGGAACTTCGTAAAGATGGAAAAGCCATTAATCCAAGGTCGTGGATTGCGTCTTATAACTCACACCTCGCTCGAAAATAACTGATAGGTTCTTATTATGATTTCTTCTCGCTCCATCCGCACTATGGGTATTATGTCTTTCAGTTTGGTGATGCTAAGTTGTGCGTGGCCTGTGGAGGCAAAGGACGAAGTAGAATCCGTCGCAAAAGAAGAAAATACCTATGAACTATTACAGCTTTTCGGTGATGTATATGATCGCGTGAAACGTGATTATGTCGAGGATGTTTCAGATACTGATTTGATTGAAGCCGCGATAAACGGCATGTTAACGTCGCTCGATCCGCATTCGAGCTACCTGAACAACAAATCTTTTGAAGAGATGCAAGTGCAGACCCGCGGCGAGTTCGGCGGTCTGGGCATTGAAGTCACCATGGAAAATGGCTTGGTGAAAGTAGTATCCCCAATTGATGATACGCCCGCCTATAAGGCAGGTGTAGAAGCGGGCGATTACATTAGCCAGATTGATGGCGAAGCTGTGATGGGCTTGACCCTATCTGAGGCAGTAGAGAAAATGCGTGGCCGTGTGGGCACCGATATTATCATTACGGTGTTGCGCGAAGCGGCGCCTGAACCTTTTGATGTCACCATTACGCGTGATTTAATTCGTATTAAGTCTGTGCGTTCGCGCGCAGAGGGTAACATTGGTTATGTTCGTATCACCTCATTCTCTGAGCAGACCTATGTTGGTTTGGCAAAGGAAGTGAAAAAGCTTCGCGGTGAGATTAAAAACATGAATGGGTTAGTGCTTGATTTGCGTAATAACCCAGGTGGGTTGCTTGATCAGGCGATTGAAGTGTCAGATGCGTTCTTGGAGCGCGGTGAAGTGGTATCAACACGTGAGCGTGACCCTAAGAACACCAAGCGTTTTGTCGCGACAGAGGAAGACCTCATCGATGGACTGCCAATGGTTGTATTAATTAATCATGGTTCAGCATCGGCCTCTGAGATTGTCGCAGGTGCGTTGCAAGACCATAAACGTGCGGTAGTGATGGGCACAAAATCATTCGGCAAAGGCTCTGTGCAAACAGTCATTCCATTGCGTGGACACGGTGCGATGCGTTTGACTACATCACGCTATTACACGCCATCAGGTACCTCGATTCAAGCAACAGGAATTGAGCCTGACATCAAAGTGGAGCCATCTAAAGTTGTCGCGATCGGTGCAGAAAAAGTGCGCTCAGAGGCAGATTTGCGCGGTCGATTGAGCAACCCGCAAGACAAGCAAAAGATGACTGTAGAAGAGAAAAAAGCAGCGAAGGAAGAAGAAGCAAAGCAGGAAGCGAAAGAAGATTATCAGCTCGCACGTGCACTCGATTTGCTCCAAGGTTTGGCTGTCTATAAAGAGCAGGATGGAAAATAATGCTTTCCAAAGCAATGCCATATTTGCAGAAGGTCAGTGCCTTCATTCCGTCGGCACCTTCTCTCAAGGGGCTAGGCAGTCTGTCATGGCTTCAGCGACTATTACTAATATTTTTCATAACGGTAACAGGCTTGTGGGTCTGGGCCTTTATGTCGCTTTTCGCACATAATGATGAGGTGATGTTAGATGCAATTTCAGAGGGTGCATATGCTCGCATTATTCTGGAGAATGGTGAATTGGAGGGCAATACTCCTGCAAGCATAGAAGAAGCACTCGGCTTGGTCGAACCTGAGGGCGGCAAAAAAAAACAGTTAGCCGGTCATGGTAAGCAGCCTAAGGCTCCTGCTGTAAAAAAGATCACGTTAAACCCTGCGCCCAACGAACGTATGATTGAAGATACTAAAGAATATGGGATGTTGCCGCGTATTGATGATCATGGTGCGAAGCCCTGGAATTATTATGCACGCCCGTCTAATGTGAAAAGCGGTACACCTGTTATAGCGTTTGTGGTGTCGGGTATGGGGTTGTCTGATGTGGTGCGTAAAAAGGCACTCGCATTGCCCCCAGAGGTGACATTGTCGATCACACCTTATGCAAAAGATGTGTCGGAATTAGCAGCAGCTATTCGCGGAAAAGGACATGAGTTATGGGTGGATTTGCCAATGCAATTTGCAGATTATCCTGCGAGTGATCCGGGCCCTCTAGGGCTTATGAAAGACAAAGACATTAAAGAGAATATGGATAGAACCAAACGCCTGTTGGGCAAGGTCCCGGGGTATGTTGGACTAATAGGTTCTGATAATGAGGTGTTCTCTGCCGATAAAATGATGGGCGAAGTGCATAGCGAGCTGAGCACGCGCGGATTGTTGATGTTGCTGCGTTCGCGTTCGTTTCACCCAGCACAAAAAGGTGAGACAGTCCTTTTTATGAATCGTCATATATCGCGTGATGATGGCGTAGATGTGTGGAAACAAAAACTCTCTGAACTTGAGTCGATTGCCAAAAGTTACGGCTATGCAGTGGCAGTGATCGCGCCAACTCCAGGGGTGTTAGAGGCCATTGATCAATGGCATAAAAATCAGGGTACAAACCCTATTCAATTAGTGCCGCTTTCAGCCATTGTAGAGCGTTTAGGAAAATAATCATGGATATAACAAAACTCCCTTATCGCCCGTGCGTGGGTATTATGCTGGTCAATCAAGAGGGGTTGGTGTTTGTGGCTAAACGTATTGATAGTGAACTTGAAGCATGGCAAATGCCTCAAGGTGGTATTGATGACGGTGAAGCGAGTGACGTTGCAGCCTTCCGTGAGCTTGAAGAAGAAACAGGTGTGACGAGCGCGACGATTATTGCGGAATCTCACGCGTGGCATCCCTATGATATCCCCGCTGATATGGTGCCAAAAGTATGGGGCGGTAAATATCGTGGGCAAAAGCAGAAATGGTTTTTGATGCGTTTTGAGGGCGTGAATGCGGATATTAATATCGAAACCGAAGAGCCAGAATTCAGCAAGTGGCAATGGGTTGAACCACATACGCTTCCCAATCTCATTGTGCCATTCAAACGTGATCTTTATACGACTATTGTCGCAGAATTCTCACCTAAGATTTAGTATGGTTGCGAAGGCAGCAGCGCTATTTAGCCTTGGGGCTGGCGGCGAAGTGAACCCGTCATCCATCCTTGTAGATTATGTCAAGACATGTGCTTTCAACATAACAGCGCTAACCGGGCCCATAAAGCAGTGCTATTCACCAGTTGGCAGGGTAACAAATGTAGCATCCCCGTCGCGCCATAAGCGAACGAGTGCAAATTTATGCCCTGCTTTTTTCGCTATTGCAAAGGCAGATTTTAGCTCGGACATGGAGGTAATGGCTTGCTGTTTCACGCCGATGATAATATCACCACTTTTTACGCCGCGCTTGGCAGCATTGCTATTGCGATCCACAGATAATACCACCACACCACCCTTGATGCTTTCATCGAGCTTGAGGCGGCCTCGTAGACTGTTATCAAGCTTCTTGAGAGTCATCCCAAAGAGTGCCTCCCCTTCATTGGTGGTAGCATCCCGTTTCTTGGTTGTGTCATCTTTGAGGGCGACATCAGATGTCTCATCAAGTTCACCTAGCGTGACATTTAAGGAGAGTTCTTTGTTATCGCGCCATACCGTCAAATTAACACTTTTGCCAATTTTTGTTTCAGCCACAATACGGGGCAGGAAGCGCATTTCTTTAACGGATTTGCCATCAAAGCTGAGCAAGATATCACCCACTTTAACGCCAGCACGTTTTGCCGGACCTTCAGGGTTTATACCGAGCACAAGTGCTCCACTTGGTGTTGTGAGCCCTACGCTTTCAGCGACTTCATCCGTCACATGTTGAATTTTAACGCCAAGCCATCCGCGATGGGTGCGACCAAACTCTCTGAGTTGGTTAAGTACGGGTTCGGCGAGTGTTGCAGGTACAGAAAAGCCAATCCCAACATTGCCACCAGTAGGGGAAAAAATAGCCGTGTTGATGCCGATGACTTCGCCACGTAGATTAAACATGGGGCCACCTGAGTTGCCACGGTTAATGGCGGCGTCTGTTTGCAAAAAATCGTCAAACGGTCCTGCATTGATGTTACGTGAACGTGCAGAAATGATGCCGGCAGATACTGTGCCGCCGAGACCGAATGGATTGCCGATTGCAATCACCCAGTCACCCACGCGCACCTTGTCTGAATCGCCAAACTCAACATAGGTGAGGGGTGTTTTGCTTTCTACTTTAAGCAATGCGAGGTCAGTCTTTGGGTCGCGCCCAACCAGTGTTGCGGGTAATTTTGTGTCGTCATGGAAAGTTACAGAAATTTCCTCAGCATCAGCAATCACGTGATTATTAGTGACGACATAGCCTTTAGGGTCGATGACAAACCCTGAACCAAGCGAGTTGACTTCTTGCTCGCGTGGTTGACCAAGTTCGCCACCCATACCGCCAAATTGTTCAAAGAATTCTTTGAATTGCTCTTGTTGCTCAGGCGATGCACCTGGCATTTGCAGGGATAGTCCTGCGCCACGTTTGACTTTTTGCGTGGTGGATATGTTCACGACTGCAGGTGTTAGTTTTTCAACCAATGGTGCAAAACTCTCAGGAGCGCCGCGCGCTTCAGCATTCCCTGGAAAACCAGTAAATAGTAAGACTGCCCAAAGACTCAGGCATAGGCGAAAAGCAGGCATATATTTATCTCTCCATATGTTTCAGGAAGCTACTGTCGGGTGACAAAACCATGGTAGTGTCATCTTTTCCGATAGATTCTTTATAAGCTTGCATCGTGCGGTAGAAATCGAAGAATTCACGGTCTTTTCCATAGGAATTTGCAAAGATTTTAGTAGCTGTTCCTTCGCCTTCACCACGCGTGGTTTGTGATTTTTTTTCTGCTTCCGCCAAAATAATCGTACGGGTTTTATCGGCCTCTGAACGAATGATTTGTGACTCACGTTGTCCTTCGGCACGAAATTTCTCCGCAACTTTCTGACGGTCTGAACGCATACGGTTATAAATCGCGGCACTGGTTTCTTTCGGCAGATCCGTACGCATGATGCGCACGTCGACAACCTCAATACCAAAACCATGTTGCTTGTTGGCAGTTGCCTCTTTTTGCGTACTCGCCGTGCCACCCATAGCCAAACGCGATACACGCAGGCGAATCTCTTTCATAATGTCCGAACGTTTGGGTGAAAGGAGAGTGGTGAGTTTTTCTTTACCCATCACATCACGCAAGCTTTTTTCTAAAATACCACGTAAGTTCGAGTTGAAATTCCGCTCATTCGGAGCTGCTTCAAAATATTGGAGCGGGTTGGTGATTTTATAAGTCACGAACGCATCAACAATCAGGCGATCTTGGTCAGCAAGAATCACGGTCATTGGGTCATCATGATAAACAAGTGTACGTTTTTCATAAGTGCGCACTTCTTCGACAAACGGTTTTTTGAACTTTAAACCGGGTTCATCCACTAATTTGACGGGTTTACCAAAGCGCAGCACGAGCGCCTGTTCGGTTTGATTGACGATGAACATACTATTTGCCAATGCAACGAGCACGAAAAAGCCAATGAATGCAATAACCGGTAATGATTTTTTGTTAGCCATGATGTTTGTCCCTACTTCTTCACTTGTCCGTTGGTGCCGAGCGGCAGATAAGGCAACACGCCTCTCGATGCATTATTATCAAGGATAATTTTATTGGTACCCTTCATAATTTCTTCCATCGTTTCCAAATACATACGTTTTTTGGTAATGTCTTTTGCCTGAGCATATTCGTTATAAACCGATACAAAACGTGCAGCTTCACCTTCTGCTTCAGCAACGACTTGTGCTTTATAACCCTCGGCATCCTTAATCATCTTTTCCGCTTTACCTTGAGCAACAGGCACAATCCCATCGCGATATTTTATCGCTTGGTTTTGGAGTGTTTCTTTTTCCTGTTGAGCGGCGAGAACGTCAATAAACGCATCAACCACTGGCTGCGGTGCATCGACCGCGAGTAAGTTGACTTCAAAAATCTCAATGCCCGTCTCATAAGCATCCATCATTTCTTGCATCAGAATTTTGGTTTCTTCACCCATGAGCTGACGTTTATCCGAGAGTGCCAATGCAAGGGGTGTATTTCCCATCACTTCACGCATCGCGGTTTCGGCCACTGGCTTCACCATAAATTGTGGATTTTTGAGGTTGAATACATATTTGACCGCATCTTTAATGCGCCACTGCACCATAAATTGTGTGGATACGATGTTTTTATCACCCGTTAGCATCAGACTTTCTTCGGTAACTGCGCGACGATTTTCGCCACCTTTACGGCTGCCACCTGTCGAGCGGAAACCCACTTGTTCACGATTAATATCGGTCACAGGAATGACATGTACGCTCTCGATTGGATAAGGCAAATGATAGTTCAAGCCTGGGCTGGATTGATCAGAATATTTACCAAAGCGCATTTCAATGCCGAGTTCGTTGGTATTTACTTTATATAGACCAGATGCAAACCACATCACCAATACCCCAAGTGCAATCACGATGAAGGGGCGCAGCCCATTATCATCACCATCACCACCCACAGCTTTTTTGAACGAGCTTTGGCCTTTTTTCAAAATCAGCTCGATGTCAGGCTGGCCCTTGCCGCCTTGAGGTTTTTTGCCGCGTCCGCCGCCATTGCCACCAGATGGCTTGCCGCCGCCCCAAGGGCCATTATCGTTTCCATTATTTCCCCAAGACATAGACTAACCTTTCAGAATATTTTGCTTCGCGCCAGAACACTTTACTTAACAAGCTCGACGCTTTAGAACTACGCGTAATATAGGAACAAGTGAAACAGCTTTCAAGATGAATTGATGAATATGCCAGAACTATCTAAAGATGCCGTATTAAAGACACTCTCTCACATCATTGACCCCAAAACAGGGTTGGATGTGGTGGAGGCTGGGCTGATCTCAGGCGTAAGCATTCGCGATGGCGGAGATATCGGGTTTCTCATCACGATTGATGCGGATGATTTGCCTGTGCGCCAAGCTTTGCAAACCGTATGCGAACAAGCCGTTGGCAAGCAGCTAGAAGGTGTACGCAAAGTAACCGCTGTGCTCACTGCTGAAGGCAATATGGAAGCGCCACGCTCTGAGCGTAAGCCTGCGCCGTGGAATTTTACCCGCATTCCACATGTAAAAAAAATCATATTAGTTGCTTCAGGCAAGGGTGGCGTCGGAAAATCTACCACTGCCGTAATGCTCGCACGCGCTGCCACCAAAGCAGGAAAACGCGTTGGGCTGCTCGATGCCGATGTCAGCGGTGCGTCCATTCCTCGTATGATGGGTATGAAAGACATAGGAAAACCAGCCTTCATGGATGGCATGATGATGCCAATCACTAAAGACAGAATCAAATGTATGTCGATGGGGTTCATCATTGGTGATGATGCCGCCATCATGCGCGGCGCCATGATTTCAAAAGCACTCAACCAAATGCTGCGCGGTGTGGTGTGGGGCGCTGCCGATGCGCCACTTGATATATTATTCATAGATTTGCCGCCCGGCACAGGCGATGTGCATTTGTCATTAGTGCAGCAAGTTCCCGTAGCCTATGGCGGGGGCGGCGCCATCATCGTCACCACCCCCCAAGAAGTTGCCTCAGAAGATGCCGCAAAATGCGGAGAAATGTTCAACAAAACCTACGTCCCCATACTAGGCATAATAGAAAATATGAGCCACTTCACCGACCCCACCTCAGGCGAAATATCCTACATCTTCGGCAAAGGCGGCGGCGAGAGATTGGCAAAACAGTTTGGCACAGAGTTACTCGCCGAAATCCCATTAGACATGTCTATCCGAGAGGCGATGGATAATGGAGACGCTGTGGATGTTGAGGGTTATGAGGGTGTAATCACCAAGCTCTAACCCCTATCATTCCAACACCATCCTCAGTCGTCATTCCTGCGAAAGCAGGAATCTCTCTTGCCACATCCTCCCTAGCTGATAGAGAGACTCCTGCCTTCGCAGGAGTGACGGAGTTCATTTTGCGTTGTATAGATATGAACATAGAATGTAACGATTCCGTGATAATAGTCGAATAACCTTACATAGCGACATTGTTCGTAACCTATATATGAAGGAGAAAAATTATGAATAACGGCTCACATTACTGCCCAACAGCAGATGCAATGGTAGACAATGAAACAGGCGAGCCAGTGGAAACCACGCTCGCTGAGAATGTCATAGAAATGGTAAGTGGTTTAAACCAAAATGATATAAAGTTAGCCGACTGTCCTGACGGTTCATGCCACAAAGGGCATGGCGTGTGTATGTAAGGAAGTTTTCATCCGTGAGGCTATGGATGTGGGGACGTGTTATCACCAAACTCTAACGTTGTTATTATCGTGCAACTCTCAGCCGTCATTCCTGCGAAGGCAGGAATCTCTTTTGCCACACCCTGCCTAGCCGATAGAGAGACTCCTGCCTTCGCAGGAGTGACAGAGTTTTCTTTGAAGTAATGGATGTTTGAGGCTATAAAGAGAATAACTACAGCATTATAGCGGCTATGGGTGCACCGACTATTGTGCATGCAATGCGATACCATAATGAAGTTAATCTCGTGCGATGCTTATCTGATAATGATAGAATATCTAGTGCTATATAGCGAATAATGCAGCCAACTAACATGCCCGATATTATTAGCTTCAGTTGAATGGGGTGGAGCGGAATCATTGTTTTTAAAATGATTATTTCCACGAAATATAAACCAAAGATGGCAGAAATAGAAATGCCTATTAGAACTTTCGTATTATTTATAAACTGAACCAAAAAAAGAGGAATGCCACAATAGGCATATGTGAAAAGTAATATATTTGATAATATTATAAGCAGCAAACCCCTAAACCTCCAGCATCTCCATCAACTCGCCCCATTCGCGTTTGTTTAGGCCTGAATTTTCTTGGGAAACGTCTTCACCTTTTAACTTGCGGCGGACGACATCTAGCCCTGCGGCGGAGAGTTCGGCGGAGCCCATGCGATAGTCTAGGAAGGCTTGATGGGCGACGGGCACCCAACGTTTCACGAGGTCAATCATCACATCGGCATAAGCTCTAATTTCATATTGCGCATGGCTGTCAGCACGGAGGCTCAAGAAATGCAGCAAGTTATGCAGGTCAATTTTCCAATACCATTGGGTGTAATAATTGACAGGAAGGTTCATGCGGGCAAGCTCGCGCGCCAAGCCTTTTTTGTTGTCATCAAAGATGTCGCCATCTTCATTGCCATTGAGGAGTTCCTCATAATTGCTATAGGCATTGAGGGCATCAGCCTTGAGAATTTCAAGCGCGCGCTCGGCCTCTTCACCTTCCAACACATCGCCACGTCCTTGGTGGTTTTGCTGTGATTGTGCGGCAAGATGCTCAATTTTCGGCATGTAAAATTCTTTATCCATAATCGAATAGCGCCCCGAATATTCATTCACATTCGCGGTACGGTGACGAATCCACTGACGCGCAATAAAGATGGGCAGTTTGATATGGAATTTAATTTCGCACATTTCAAACGGCGTCGTATGGCGATGGCGCAGCAAATAGCGAATCAGCCCCGCATCCTGATTCACTTGCTTAGTGCCGGTGCCGTATGAAACGCGCGCCGCCTGCACAATCGAATCATCATTCCCCATATAATCCACCACGCGCACAAAGCCATGGTCCAAAACGGGAATCGCTTCATAAAGCATTTTCTCCAGCTCGGGCGAGGTCGCACGGAGCGTAGTATGTTCCTGTGAACGAATATTCTCAACTTCAGCTTGTTGCGCAGCATTAAGTGGCATTTTTTTCTCCTAAGAAATGATGTTAACCATTTATAGCGGAGGTGGAACATCACGCAACTAATAAACTAATAGAATTTGCAAATAGTGCTTAGTGGTTTATGCTCTGACTTGGTTCTTTAGTCAACGTTTGCGAGGTAGTGCTGTGAAATCAAAAAAAGAAAAAACTTCTTCTTATTTTGCAAATTCATCCATGTTGGATGACTTAGGTGTTTATGTTAACTACTTCGATAGAAAAGTTGGTGAAGATGAAAATAGGAGAGAGAGGGCATTCTATATTAAAGGAGTGATTTCTTGGATTAGCGAGTTTCCTCAGATATGGGATGATTCTTGTCCTTATTTTATTCAAACGCTTCATCAAGATGTAGAAGATTTTGTTATTTATACCAAGGATGAGTCTTTGACCTTGCACCAGATAGATCAAAACTACGTCTTATTTAAAAAATTGGTCTATGAGTTTCTCTTTTGGAAAGATTCAGAGATTGAGGAACTGAAACATAAGCCAAGAGAGAATTTAACAGAAGTTGAGAAATTTTATTTGGATTTGAGTTCCTTAGATAGAAAGCAGAAAGGTCATGATTTTAAAACATCTCTGTCCAACCTTTTGAATTTTGAAATTGGTGATTATGGTATACAGCTTTTTAAATTTGATACTCAAAAACTAGGCCGCAATCATTTGGAGCAGTTTGATAAACGTATTACGACTGCTAAAGCTATGATGGCAGATTTATCCAATAAAGAAAAAACGGTTGTAGCCCTACAAACAGCACTCGAAAAGCAAGAAACAGGCTTTAATTTTGTTGGGTTGCATAAGGGCTTTAATCAATTAAAAGTCAACAAAACAGCTTATCATGACAGTTGTAAAAAGAACCTTTTTTGGAACGGGATTGGTTTAGGCGTAGTTCCTTTAATTGCCGTTATT
>CALJMC010000047.1 GCA_937982385.1 uncultured Rickettsiales bacterium
TTTTATGTTGGGTGATGCCGACCTCTTTATTCAGTCAAATGCACAACAACAGTATTGGCTTCACGACTTTTTACACCAACTATTTTCCAACTTCTCGGACGTGAAAAAGTATCCCAGCGTCTGAATGGTAAAGCAGCGTAGTTTTTCTTTTTTTTGCAATCGTCATCATTCTGTAACAATTCTCAGTTAGAAGGGCGACATAACAACAAAAAGGATAAGAACAATTATGACTGATTCTCTATATATACAAATTGAAAACCAGAAAGTTGTATCTCAGGCTGTAAAAAACTCATAGAAAATAGCGCTCATAAAGATAAAATCTATCAAATTGACGGACTATTGGTTGAACATGAAAAACCATTAGGAAGCCCTGATCACATCAGGGTGTCAGGGCGCATCCCAGAGACTACATTAGTTCGTAATGATGGTAGAACTATTGAACTAAATGATTTGCAAGTTGAAAGGTTCATGGTTGATGGTTTGCAAGCTGCTTTCCCTAAGGTTGGTTGGCAGGATTTTGCAGGTGGTCCATGCGTGCCATCTTATCAATTAATAGAAGACTTAGAAGCAACGCCTGAGCGTCAAGAAGCGTTTGATGCTGCAGTACAACGCATGACCGATATATTACAAGGTTCTACAGAAAAGAAACCACGCCTATCCTCTAGAGAAGTCGTAAACTTACTAATATTACATGCCCCAGAAAAGACATTTAGCAATGGGGTTGAATGCCACATACAAACCGAAGGTGAAACAGTTAAAATTACTTTTGATAATTTCTTTCAAAATAAAGACCCTCATCATCAAAAGGGAGCCTATTCTGGTTTAGGTAAAGGAATGAATCAGAATGCTGCTAAGAAACAAGATAGTAAAGACGCGAAAACTTTATCAGCAGTGTTAAAAGAAATGTTACCAGATTTGGGAATTAGTGATGTTAATGCTATCAGACGCACAGTGACTCTTTCATCTAATGCCATAGATGCATTGCAGATAAAACAGCAAGATAATACGCTAGAGTCTGACTTCAAGGCGGCACTTGAGAAAACACAAGACCAAACACAAGGTCGCGGAGCTTAAAGCTTGCCCGTCAGCTCTGGCACAGCGTCGAACAAATCTGCTACTAGTCCGAAATCGGCTACGTCGAAGATGGGGGCGTTTTCGTCTTTATTGATGGCGACGATGGTTTTGGACTCTTTCATTCCTGCCAAATGCTGGATGGCACCTGAGATGCCGACTGCAATATAAAGCTCTGGGGCTACGACTTTTCCTGTTTGTCCGACTTGATAATCATTCGGGACATAGCCCGCATCTACTGCTGCACGTGATGCACCGACGGCAGCACCGAGCTTATCAGCCAATGCCTCAATCACGGCGAAATTCTCACCCGAGCCGACACCACGTCCACCAGAGACCACCACACGCGCTGAGGTAAGCTCTGGACGGTCAGAGACTGTCATATCTGCTTTCACGAAGCTGGACATGCCAGCATCCGCGCCTGCATCAATCGATTCAACTGCCGCCGAACCACCATCGCCTGCTTTGTCAAATGCTGTGCTGCGCACTGTAATCAGCTTAATCGCATCATTCATCTTCACGGTTTCAATCGCATTGCCCGCATAGACTGGGTGCGTGAATGTATCTGCTGACTCAACTGAAATAATGTCAGAGAGCTGCTGCACATCTAGGAGCGCCGCCACACGCGGCATATAATCTTTACCTGTTGTTGTCGCTGGTGTCAGCACATGGCTATAGCCCGATGCTAATCCCTGCACCAATGCCGCCATATTTTCCGCCAGGTGATGCTCTAAGTGCCCACCATCGGCATGCAGCACCTTCGCCACGCCTGAAATGCTTGCCGCCTCTGCTGCCACATCCCCTGCGCCACTACCTGCAACTAAAATGTCAATATCCCCACCTATCGCTGCTGCTGCGCTCACGGCTGAGCGCGTTGCTGGGTTAAGTGCCTTATTATTATGATCTGCAATGACTAGAATACCCATTATATCGCTCCCACACTTTTTAATTTCTCAATCAACTCATCGACATCCGCCACCTTCGCGCCGCCCGTGCGCTTCGCGGGCTCTACTACTTTCAACACCTCCATGCGTGGCGCTAAATCCACACCCAAACCGCTTGCTTCAATCACTTCAACAGGCTTGCTGCGGGCTTTCATAATGTCGGGAAGTTTGGCATAGCGCGGCTCGTTCAAACGTAAATCAGTCGTCACAATGCATGGAAGGCTCAAGCCCACCGTTACCAGCCCGCCATCAACCTCACGGGTTACTTCGGCTTTGCCACCATCGAGTTTAAGTTCTGAGGCAAAGGTTCCCTGCCCCCAGCCAAGCAACGCTCCAAGCATTTGCCCTGTTTGGTTGGCATCATCATCAATTGCCTGTTTGCCGAGCACCACCATGTCTGGTGACTCTTTCTCAACAATGGCCTTAAAAAGTTTTGCTGCAGCAAGCGGTTGAATCACCTCACCGGCTGTTTTGATATGAATACCTCTGTCAGCACCCATCGCGAGCCCTGAGCGCATCACATCGACCACCGCATCTTCACCAATCGACATCACCACAACCTCAGTTGCTGTGCCCGCTTCTTTCAAGCGCATCGCCTCTTCCACCGCGATTTCATCAAACGGGTTCATCGACATTTTGACATTGGCGAGTTCTACGCCAGATTCATCAGACTTCACGCGAATCTTCACGTTATAATCAACAACACGTTTAACAGCGACAAGGATTTTCATGCGTTAAGCTCCTAATTATAATATTCAGAAATACGGACAGAACTGCCCTATTTCTCCTATTATATCAGAAAAACCGTAAAGAAGAGATTAATTTATTGTCATGAATTAAATACAAAAAAATACCCCACACTTTTCAGCATGAGGCATTTTTGAATTTTATCGTAAGCTAACTATGCAGCTTTTTTCT
>CALJMC010000048.1 GCA_937982385.1 uncultured Rickettsiales bacterium
TTTTGCTAATTTTTTTTGAAGGTTCTCGACTACGTCCTTGATCTGACTGTTTCCAAGCATATGCGCACCAGGGGTGTCAAATCTTTTCATGCCGCCAGGGGTGATGTTATGATACACGCTCATCGCCGTGCCTGCTAAAGGTCCCACGGTTGCGCCATAGATAATTGATTTTGAAGCAATGTTTCCAATATTATCAGAGATAGGAACTTTCGGGTCATTTACAGCATTGCGTAAATCTTGAGTTTCACCCTGTAACTCTGAATCACTCGCCAATTCATACGTACGAATATCGCCTGATTTGAATGTGGTTGGTTTTCCCATAGTCTCTACTCCTAATTTAATAGAACTATTCTACCATAATTAGAGCCGTGAAATATGACAGTTCTATGAAGATTATAGGCATAGACTTTTTTAACCTTTTTCTGTTAAGTTACTATTCTTCTAATAACGGATAAAAATATGAAAATAGATACGGGTTATCGTCGTGGGTTTATGTTTGTGCTTTCCTCTCCCTCGGGAGCGGGGAAGACGACATTGTCACGCAAGCTTCTGAATTCTGAGGAAGAAATTTCGATGTCTGTGTCCATGACCACGCGCCCTGTGCGCCCGGGTGAGAAAGAGTCCGTGGATTATTTCTTTGTTGACCATGCGAAGTTTGATGCGCTGGTGGATGAAGGGAATATGTTGGAGTATGCGACTGTATTTGAACATTCTTATGGTACGCCTAAAGCCTATGTCGATGCGCAGCTTGAAAAAGGCAAAGACGTATTGTTTGATATTGATTGGCAGGGTACCCGTCAGCTTGGCGCAAAACGCCGTGAAGATTTGGTGAGTGTATTTATTTTGCCGCCAAGCATGGAAGAGCTAGAGCAGCGCTTGCGCTCGCGCGGACAAGATTCTGACGAAGTAGTGAATTATCGCATGGAGCGCGCCGCAGATGAGATTTCTCATTGGGAAGAATATGATTATGTCGTCGTCAATAGTGATGTTGAGGCAGCCCTAGAGCAAATCCGTCATATTTTACATGCGGAACGCCTTAAACGCACACGCCAAAGCTCATTGCCAGTATTTATTGATGGGTTATGCGCTGGTCGCAGCGATGATGCTGCTTAGTATTTTTATCAGCGCTGTTTTTGTCAGAGCATAATCTGACTTTTTCCATTCATTCTTGAGTTTTGCTAAAATCTTGCCTATTTCTGCGCCAGCGGGAATGCCAGCATCCATTACATCTTGCCCTGTAATGGGAAAAATTGCCATCTTCCATGTCTTGCGGACAGCTTTGAACATATCCATATCATAACGTTCTTCCGCTTGCGCGCGCTGGGCAATGAGAGTTGCAGCGTCCTCGCCATGTTCTTGCAATAGATGCAGAGGCGGCAATGCAGGCGCCCTCACCAATGTCGTGAGCAGCTGACTATCAGCCTTGGAGAGCCTCCAGCCTAGCGCAATTTTACTAGGTGCCACTTTTTGTGTGCGCAAAATCAAGCTGAGGCGTAGCAAGGCATGGGTATGTTTGCTGTGCGGGGCCTTTAGGCTTGTGGTATGAAATAAAATGGGTGCCGCGCCCATATCCTCAAGCAGTGAGAGGCTATAGCGCGGGTCATCTGCCGCGAGGAGTTTCATCATTTCTTGCTGGATGCGCTCAGCAGACAGAGTGGTAAGATTTTGGATAGCTGCTTTGCAAGCAGTGAGTGCATCGACATCAATATGTGTTGAGCCGATGGTGGCGATGAAGCGTATATAGCGTAAAATTCGCAAGTAATCTTCTGCAATGCGTTTCGCGGGATCGCCAATGAAACGGACAATTCCTGACGTGACGTCGGCCATGCCACCGACATAGTCAGTGAGCGTGCCGTCGGAGGCGAGCATCAGTGCGTTCATGGTGAAATCGCGACGTAGGGCATCGCCTTCGAGGTTGTGGGTAAAGCGCACCTCGGCATGGCGGCCATCGGTGGCATCGTCTACACGCAATGTGGTGATTTCAATTTGGGCATCTTTCGCGATTGCTAACACAGTGCCATGGTCTAGCCCAATGGGAACGGTTCTGATGTCTGCTGCTTCCAAGAGTTGCACCACCTCAGATGGTGTGGCGGGTGTGCAGGCATCTATGTCGTGCACGGGCACGCCACGAATGGTGTCACGTACTGCGCCGCCGACAAACCGAAAGGGCTGTTCGGCGCGCTCAAAGGCACGAATAATCTGTTGGATACCATCCTTTGCAACCCATGAAGGAGGCGTTAGATAGGTGATATGCGGTTCACTTGGCATTTTCAGTATGTCCGCCACGGATTTCACCATTTTCCATATAAGGGCGGATATAGTCGCCCTCAGTGTCGCGCGGCTCAGTGATGCCAAGCCAGAGGAAACTGATAATTAAGAGCACAATAGAACTGGTAAATACCCAAAAGAGCGGCGTTTTTACCCAGCTTTTCTCATTGGTTATTTCCTCAGCCTCAATAATCACATTGCCATCTTCATCTTTCTCAGCATGTTGATATTTCGCGGGGGAGCTGCGTGTTATCCACCATAGGAAATAAATCGCTGAGGGAATGAGGACGGGCCAGAAAGTGGTAAAAAGAAGTTTAAGCATTATTGTCCTTAAAGAATGATTCTGCATCTGATGTAGCAGATTGTTTACGCTCGATTTCACTTAAGGCACGCGATTTTTCAGCTTCTAACCAGCCAGCATATTCCTGCAATTCATTAATTGAGAAATGTTCAACTTTAGCCGGTTGTGGGCGTTCAGCTTGTCCTATTTGCTCGTCATCATGAAAAAACATGTGTACCTCCTTCAGCGATGATTATACTATCTTACTTACAATCGATAATGCTATGGATGTAAAGCAAAAAATGAAGGAGCAGGCGATGCGTGCAGGGCAGTTAATGCAGAGTGGTGATGGCTACGATATAGTGGTGAGTGAAGGGCACTCGCAACCGACTCCCGCACCAGGAGAACTGCTTATAAAAGTGGCCTATGCGGGCATCAATCATGCCGATCTCTATCAAGTGCAAGGCCGCTATCCGCTGCCTGAGGAAACTGATCACATCCCTGGGCTAGAATGCGCTGGTGAAGTGGTGGCACTGGGTGAGGATGTACATGATTGGGAAATAGGTGGTGTCGTATGTGGGCTTAGCGCCGGCGGTTGTTACGCAGAATATGTGACGATCCCAGCTGCGCAATGTTTGGCAGTTCCAAAAGGAATCAGTGTGCGGGAGGCCGCGTGTTTTCCCGAAGCATTGGCGACCGTCTGGTTGACGGTGTGTGAGCAAGCGAAGCTGCATAAAGGTGAAACATTATTAGTGCATGGTGGCTCTAGCGGCATCGGGGTGATAGCCATTCAACTGGCAAATATATTCGGGGCGCAGGTGATCGTAACGGCGGGAACAGATGAAAAATGTGGCGCATGCGAGCAGCTTGGTGCGCGGGCAATCAATTATAAAAAGCAAGATTTCGTTGCGGAAGCGAAGCGCATGACTGATGGCAAGGGTGTGGATGTTGTGCTGGATATGGTTGGTGGTAGCTATGTTGAGCGGAACTTCAAAGCGATGGCTCCATTGGCTCGGATGGTAAGTATTGCGTTGATTGATGGCGCGAAGATAAAGGCGAATATTGGTGGGTTTTTCCTTAAAAACTTAAGTTGGCGGGCAACGACCTTGCGCTCACAAACAGCGGAAGTGAAGGCGCATGTGATGCGTGAGTTGCAGGCACATGTCCTGCCCAAAATTGCTGATAACACCTTAAAAGCAGTCATCGATAGTGAATTTAGTCTCGAGAATGTAGAAAAAGCGCATCAAAGAATGCATCAAAGCTTGCATGTTGGCAAAATTCTACTAAATATAGGGGCATCTTCCAACTAACGTTAAAATAAGGATACTAGAGAGATGTCACTTCCTCTAATGCCGAAAGCCACGGCGGTATGGCTTGAAGAAAATACAACACTGACATTTGATCAGATTGCAGAATTCTGTGGGATGCACGCGCTTGAAGTGCAGGGAATTGCTGATGGTGAAGTAGCGGTTGGCATGGTTGGTGAAGATCCAATGGTTGCTGGTCAGTTGACCAAGGGCATGATTGAAGCCTGTGAAGAAGATTCTAAGAAGAAACTTCAAATTGCATCAACTGCACGTGAGCATTTGCAAACAAAAATTAAAGGGGCGCGTTACACGCCGCGCGCGCATCGTCAAGATAAGCCAGAAGCGATTGCATGGCTCTTGAAATACCACCCTTACATTCCTGATTCAAAAATTAATAAATTGATTGGTACGACCAAGAAAACGATCGATTCTATTCGTGACCGTACGCATTGGAATGTGAATGCTATGCAGCCGAAAGACCCTGTTTTGCTTGGTTTATGTAAGCAGATGCACCTCAATGAGTTGGTCAATAAATATCGTCCAGAGCAGTTGGATGAAGATGAAGACCATGAAACTGCTGTAGGCGAGTAAGGCTGATTCCCATGAGTGAGCAAAGCAACATCAGACGCGATGACCTCACTGAAGCGATCAATCATTTTGATGATGCGCAGGTGCTCTGCGTGGGTGATGTGATGCTCGATAGATTCGTCTATGGTCATGTCGATCGCATTTCGCCTGAAGCTCCCATTCCTGTCGTAAAATATGATTATGAAAACCGCATGCTCGGTGGTGCCGGAAATGTCGTGCGCAACATCGCATCGCTCGGTGGTGCAACGTCTTTCGTGACAGTGACGGGCCGTGACGATATCGGCAATGAAATTGCGCAACTGACTGGTGAGCAAGAGCGCGTATTCCCTTATTTGCTGGCAGATAAACACCGTACCTCCACGGAAAAAACCCGTTATATCGCCGGCTCGCAGCAGCTCTTTAGAGCGGATCGTGAAAATATTGAGCCATTAAGCGATGCAATGTCAGAGCAAATTACTGCCATTTTTACAGATGAAGTAGCGAAGCATAAGGTTGCTGTGTTGTCTGATTATGGCAAAGGGTTGTTGAACCCAGCTATGATGAAAGAGATGATTGCTAAGGCTAATGAACATAATGTCGCTGTGATTATTGATCCTAAATCCTCTAATTTTGGCATCTATCGTGGTGCAACAGTCGTGACACCTAATCTCTCTGAAATGGAGCTTGCAGCAGGTGAAAAGCTTGAAACTGTTAAAGAGATAGAAAATGCGGCCCATCGTCTGATGGGTATGTATAAAATTGAGAATATGTTGATTACGCGTGGTGCAAAAGGCATGGTTCTGGTTTGCGCTGAGGGCGCGCCCTATGAAATTTCTGCGCGTGCGCGTGAGGTGTTTGATGTCTCCGGTGCGGGCGATACGGTGGTTGCGACATTAGCGGTGGCGATTGCGAGCGGATGCTCCATTAAGGATGCCGCATTTTTGGCGAACGCCGCCGCAGGTATTGTGGTTGGCAAAGTGGGTACTGCGATTGTCTATCGTACCGATCTAAAAGCTGCGATTCATACGCTTGATATTGTCACAGGAAAACGTAAAATATTTCCGCAGGATATTGCCGCAGACCAAGTGGATGCTTGGCAGCGCGCCGGCTATAAAGTTGGCTTCACTAATGGTTGTTTTGATATTGTGCATTCTGGGCATTTGGCATCTTTGAATGCTGCTAAGTCTTTCTGTAATAAGCTTGTTTTGGCTGTGAATGCCGATGAATCCGTCAAACGCCTGAAAGGTCCTGAACGCCCCATTAATGGTGAGATGGACAGGGCTTTGTTGCTCGCTGAGCTGCAATCCGTCGACATGGTTGTGATTTTTCGTGAGGACACGCCCGAAGCGATTCTAGAAAAACTCCGTCCTGATGTGTTGATGAAGGGTGAAGATTATCAAAAACACGAAATCGTTGGTTGGGAGTTTGTCGAGTCCTATGGCGGTGAAATAAAACGTATTCCACTGCAAGATGGTTACTCTACCACCAATACCATCGAGAAAATCCGCGCTAATCCATCTTCTTGACCCTTCTCGGTTGTGGTTCGTCGTCACCTGTATTAGTTATACACGCATTGCTAGTATTGCTAGCTAAAAACCCAATAAGTATGACTATAATGTTTGTGCTAAGCAACGAATTTGCATAGACTTTAAGTGTAAACAACTGCGAGAAACCATGCCGAAAACCTCGATATCATTTGCGACGCTGTTAAAGACAGCAATTATCGTATCCAGTCCCCCTTTGATGGTGATGGCGGTGTTTGTGGTGCTTGGGGTGCTTGAGCTGCAATATTTCTTGATTGGTTATGCATTTATTTTGCTCGGATCTGCAATGTTCGCCTATCCATTCTTGGGCAATGTCTCCGCGCTCACCACCTATGTGCAAGATCTCGCGCAAGATAAACGCGCGAACCCGCCGAATCTCGGTTTTTTGAGTATGGTGGTGGAATTATCTGAGGCATTGGGCAAGCTTCAACGCATCTGGGAAGTGAAGAAGCAGCAGATGGAGCGCATCATCACCGAGCGTGAGATTCTGGTGGATACGTTGCCTGATATTTTGATTATGATTAATGATGACAAAAAAATTGTCCGTACCAATCGCGCAGCACGTGCCGTTTTTGGGCAGAACCTGGCGAATAAATCACTGAAAGATGTCATCCCTAATGAATCGCTGTTTGATGCAGTCTCAGCCGTTATTGAAGATTTGCGCGGACGTGAAATAGAGTTCCGCATTGAAGACCCTGTGTTGCGGGATTTCCTTGCGGTCATCGAGCGTTTCCCTATTCCCTCAGCAGGTGGCATGTCGATTGTGATTACCATTAACGACATCACCGAGCTGAAATCAGTTGAGCAAATGCGTGCAGATTTTGTGGCGAATGCCAGCCATGAAATCCGTACACCACTTGCATCCATCGCAGGCTTCATCGAAACATTGCAAGGTCCTGCGAAAGATGATGAGGAAGCGCGTGTAGAATTCCTCAAGCTGATGGCAGAGCAAGCCGAACGCATGAAACAGCTCATCACCGACCTGCTGTCACTCTCTAAAATTGAGATGAACGCCCATTCTGTGCCGATGGATTCCGTGGATGTTGCCGAAATTATTCGTACCGTGATGGTGCAGGATAAACTCCGCGCCGATGAGAAAAATATGGAGATTGTCTCCAACATTGATGATGCATTGCCGCTGGTCAAAGGCGACAAAAATGAGCTGTCACAGGTGATTCACAATGTGCTTGGAAATGCCATTAAATATGGTTTCTCTGATACCGAGGTCACCATCACCGCCAAGCTCACTTCAGACCTGCCGCGCGACCAAAATATGCGCAATATCTCACGCGTGGTGAAAGTGTCAGTAAAAGATAATGGCGAGGGCATCGCCAAAGAACATGTCGCCCGCCTGACTGAACGTTTCTATCGTGTCGACACCGCCCGTACCCGCCAAGTAGGCGGCACAGGCCTAGGCCTAGCCATTGTAAAAGGAATTGTCGCCCGCCACCGCGGCGCAATCACCATCGACAGCGTAGAAGGAAAAGGCAGCACTTTTTCTATTTTCTTGCCGTTATATGATGAGTTATAGTCTTTAAAAGCTCATCTTAAAACGCACAGGACAGAGAATGTCTGATGAGCTGAGTAAATATTCTGCATCGAAATTACTACTTTGACCTGCGGTGGCGTTTGTGCAGGTTGTATAATGAGATGCAATGACATTGCCTCGTGCAGGCATACCGTCATCGAGTTTTTTATCAATGTTCCATGCTTCTTCAGGAGCCAAAACTGGAGATGCAGTGCTGCCTGTTGCTTGTGCTGCGCCAAACAATAAGTGGTTGCTGTAATTATTGTCAAAATTACCACTGTCACCGGTAATGTCCCAATGTAATATCGTCCAGCCTGCACCAGATAGTTTTGATGCTAACACATTTTCACTAAGTACAGCATGTGAGCTATTTCCTGCGCCACGTACACCAGTGTAGCTTCCTTCAATTAGTTCTGCATTTGCTAATTGTTGCCAAAAACGAAAACGTTCATATGTTGTAGCATTAGTTCCAATTTCACCGTCACCATTGCCATTGCATGTTGTGCCGTCGGTGGATGGTGATGTATGATCCAGTGCAATACATGTTGCATCTGTTCCGTCAACAGTTGTACCTGCTTGCGCACCCCAAAACTTTGCGGCGTTTTTCATATCACCAGGTAATGCTAGATATTTGTCTCGGAATGTATTTACAGAAATAGTGTTTTTTTCTTGTTCAGTAATCACAGCCCTTAGCTCTGCGGCACGAATCATGGATGCACCTGCAACAATACCGCCTGCAATCAGCCCGATAATGACGAGCACAATGGAGAGTTCTAGTAAACTAAAACCATGACGTTCCATAACTGTTCCTTATAATTTTTAATTATTATACATGAAATTCGTTAATATTTAATTAGCCAATTTCTTCCACCAACATCTTCTTGATGAATGCTAATGTGTTGGGCTCAGTAATCTTCAGTCCGTAGCGATCGCGGATATAGAATACGTCTACGGCTTTGGTGCCATAGGTATTGATATGGGCGGAGGTGATGTTGGTGCCTGCGCGTTTGAAACCTCGGCAAATGCTGTGCATCAGTCCGATTCTGTCACTTGCGGTGATTTCTACGATGGTGGCGGCAGGGCTGAGATCATTATCGAATGAGACATCAATGCTATGCGCGAAGGGTTGCTTTTGCTTGGCATAGCGCCCGACTTTTTCTTTCACATGCGTTTTGATGGTGCGCCAGTCGCTCATATGTTCGGTGATGGTGGTGAGCAATCTGTCTTGGAGCTGCGCATCTTCACTGACAGCTTGCTGGTCATGTGTTTGAAAATACCATTGCTGAATGGCGGTGCCGTTGGCGAGCGTATAGATGCGCGCATTGACAATGGACACGCCCGTGAGCGCGATACAGCCCGCCATATGCGCCATGAATCCGGGGTAATCGGGCGCGATGACGGTGAGTTCGGTAATGGCGATGGTAGCGGTGGAATTAAGCGTCATGCTGGTATGGTCTGGCTGCTGCGATGCGGTGCGCATTTGCAGCAAGAGGCGGGCATGTTCTTCGGCTGAACGGCTGAGCATATAATCAGGTTCGGCTTGGCTGATATAATCGGCAATCACATCATGATAGGTGACATCTAAATGCGCTTTGATGTCTTGCTCCATCGTGCCTGAAACATAGGCGGAGCCGATGAACCCGCGCTGTAGATAATGCTCGGTGCGGTTATAGAGATCGCGCATGAGTGCGCCTTTCCAGCCATTCCATACCTTAGGGCCCACGGCAGAAATATCGGCGACACTCATGAGAGTAATCAGTCGCAAGCGCTCAAGTGATGATACATCCTCTGCCAAGCGTGTAATGGTTGCAGGGTCGGAGGCATCGCGTTTGAAGGAGGTGTTGATGAAGAGTTCTTGCTGCTCGACCATCCAGCATACCGCATCATTATCGCTTTCGTTAAAGCCCAGCTGTTTGCATAGTTTTCGTGCAATTGGCACAGCCTTTTGCTCGTGGTTTCCGCCGAGCCCTTTGGCAACATCATGGCATAGCATAGCGACATAAAGCACATGCTTTCGGATAATGGTGGGCATCAGGCGAGTGGAGAGGGGGAGTTCCTCACGTTTGTCGCCGCGCTCGATAGCATGCAGCATGCTAATGGCGGTGATGATATGTTCATCCACCGTAAAAATATGATATTGATCGAATTGCATTTGCCCGGTCACACGCCCAAAATCGGGGAAAATGCGCTCTAGTAATCCCGCATCACTCATACGTCTGAGGGTGAGGCTGCCATTTTCGGCATGTTGTAAGATGCTCATAAAATAGCGCGTGGTGTCGGGGTGTGCGCGTAGAGATTTATCAAACCGTTTGACATGCTGTGAGACAAAACGCCATGCGCGTGGGTGGATGCTCACCCCCTCATTGCATGCGTGATAGAAGAGTTCAAGCATCAATAGAGGCGCATCAAACACCTCATTCTCATTTTTGAACCATAGCCTTTTTCCTTTAACTTCAAAATGCTTAAGTCGCTTATTTTGAAGTATCGTCTTGCCATACGAGAAGGGCGGCACATAAATGCTGTCATCTTCTAACTGCGATGCAAGTGCGAAAGTAAGGCGCCCGACATCGCGTGCCACCTGAAAATAGCGCTTCATAAATCGCTCGACCGCTTCGTTGTTTGTCTTGCCGCGATAGCCCATTGCATCGGCAATACGGCGCTGCATTTCGAAGGTGAGGCGTTCATCGGCACGTTTTGCGAGCAGGTGGAGATGCATCCGCACCGTCCATAAGAAGCGTACCGAGCGCGTATAGGCGCGCAGTTCATCCTTGGTGAATTTATCAGAGGTGACCAAGTCACGCATGCCTCCGCTCAAATTATAGGTGCTTTTTGCCATCCAATAGATGGTTTGCACATCGCGCTGTGCGCCTTTACCTTCTTTGATATTGGGCTCTAAGATATAGCGTGAGTCGCCCCATTGTTTATGGCGTGCCTCTTGCTCTTTATGTTTGTCGCCCACAAATTGGCGAACAATCACGCGAATTCCCAAATGCTCGTGAAATGTTGCGTTGAGCGATTCATAAAAGGCCTTGTTGCCGTGAATCAAACGTCTATCTAGCAATGCGGTCATGATGGTATGGTCGTGATGGGCGGCGTCCATTGCCTCGTCAATGGTTCTAACCGCATGACCAAGCGTGATGCCGCTATCCCACAGCACGGTGAGACTCATTTCAATGAGTGCTGCATTAGATTGTGAAGGGGTGGTGTCTGCCAGAAATAAGATGTCGACATCAGAATGAGGGAAGAGTTCACGCCGTCCATAGCCGCCCACTGCAATGAGCGCGAAGGGTAATGTGTTGATGCCGTTATACGCGGAGCAGCCAGCGACTATCCAGCGCAGCAATCTATCCATATCATCACTCGCACGGGTGATAGATTGTTTGGCAGTTTTGCGTTCTGCGAGGAAATCGTCAGTGATGTTGGTACGCTGCTTTTCGAGCCACAATTTTGCATATTTTGTGAGTGATGAGCGTGCGTCATCACGCGTCATTTGCTGCAACGCATGTGATGTGTATTTTGGCAGTACTGAATCGCCGGCCATAACTACATGGGTTCCACTTCTTCGCCACCCACGGACGCCACGAACTCTTGCATGGTGGAGAATGATTTATCGAGAGTCGCTTCGTCTGTACAACGCATCACCAGCGAGGTGGCGAGCTTGCCATTATGAATCATCGGATAGCTTCCCACTTCCACTTCCGGGAATTGCGCTTGAATATCATCGACACCCATCGCCAAATCACCCTCAGCCATCAATACATTTATGGCGCGTGAGAGGGTTGGTGAGCCGCCGGCCAGCTCATGCTTCATGCTGTCAAACATCGCTTGCATAATGGCGGGGACGCCTGCGAACACATAGACATTCTCCATGCGATAGCCGGGCGCAGAACTCACTGGGTTGTCAATCAAGGTGGCACCCTCAGCTGTATTCGCCATTTTCAGACGTGCTTCATTAATTTGTGATGCATTGTAATGTTTGCGCAGGCGTGCTTCGGCTTCTTCATTGCGTATGACAGGAACGCCAAATGCTTTGGCAATGCACTCCGTAGTAATATCATCATGCGTGGGGCCAATGCCGCCTGTGGTGAAGATATAATCATATTTCGCGCGGCATTCATTCACCGTATCTATAATTTCAGCTGCCTCATCACGAATCACACGGGCATGGGCGAGCGTAATACCGCCTGCATTGAGGTTTTCTGCAAGCCACGCTAAATTTTTATCCTTGGTACGTCCTGATAAAATCTCATTACCAATAATAATCAAACATGCGGTGGGGTTTTGCATAAGGTTGGCTTTCTATGTCATCAATGATTCACTGTCTGATAGTATAAATAAAAAATTGCGTCACGTCACGTGCTGCATTACAAAGTAACCATAGAAAAATGAAGGCATGATTATGACTGATATTAACGGCATTACGATTCACTCAAAAGAAGACTATGAAGGCATGCGTAAAGCGGGGCGTTTAGCTGCGTCAGTGCTTGACGCTGTATCTGAGCGTGTAGAACCCGGTGTGACTACAGAAGCGCTGAATAGTTTTTGCCATGACATGATTCTCGAGGCAGGTGCTATTCCTGCACCACTGAATTATCGCGGATTCCCTAAATCGATTTGCACCTCGGTCAATGAGGTGGTGTGCCATGGTATTCCAAATGACAAAGCGCTGAAAGATGGCGATATGGTGAATGTGGATGTGACGGTCATCTTGGATGGCTGGCATGGTGACACGAGTCGTATGTTCTGGGCAGGTAAGATTCCCACATGGAAAAAACGCATCACACAAGTGACCTATGATGCGATGATGTTGGGTATTGAGCAGGTGAAGCCAGGCGCACGTACTGGTGATATTGGTGCGGCAATTCAAGAATATTCTGAAGCTCAGGGCTATTCTATCGTGCGCGAATATTGTGGGCATGGTTTGGGAAAAGTGTTCCATACTGCCCCGAATATTTTGCATTTTGGTAGAGTCGGTACCGGCGAGTTCATCAAAGAAGGCATGTTTTTCACTGTGGAGCCCATGCTTAATGCAGGCAAAGCTGGCACGCGCCTCAGCATGATGGATGGTTGGACTGTCCGCACGAAAGATAAAAAGATATCATGTCAGTTCGAGCATTCATTGGGTGTCACGGCTGGTGGGTTTGAGCTGTTTACGGAGTCGCCCAAAGGTCTCCATTTTCCACCATATAGTTGAGATTAGTGGCGGTGTCTGGCACGAGAAGGATGCTCGTGCGCTGCCGAGAGCATCGCGTCAGCGACCCGCATATTGCGGAGGGCAGGAGCCCGTAGCAGGCGCAAATAGAAAGGAATTACCATGACTCAAAATATCATCATTACAGGCGCATCAAGCGGGTTGGGTGCAGCATTGGCTCTGCATTATGCAACGTCAGGCGTTACGCTCGGACTAACGGGGCGTTCAGAAGAACGCTTGCAAGCCGTGGCAACGAAATGCACTAAAAAAGGCGCAGAGGTAGAACTCGCCATTATTGATGTGACGGATGCAGAAGTGATGGCAGCATGGATTGCTGAATTTGATGCAGAACACCCTGTTGATGTCGTGATTGCAAACGCAGGCATCTCAGGTGGAACGGAGGGTGGTGAGCCAGAATCAGACGCACAAGTGCGTGCGATTTTTGCAGCCAATGTTGATGGGGTGATGAACACGCTACATCCGCTGATGGCGCCGATGAAACAGCGTGGCAAAGGACATATGGCAATCATCAGTTCCATTGCCGCCTTCAGAGGCATGCCGCCTGCACCTGCCTATAGCGCATCCAAAGCTGCAGTGAAAGCTTACGGGGAAGCATTGCGCGGCAATCTCGGCAAAGCGGGTATTGGTGT
This sequence comes from uncultured Rickettsiales bacterium, assembly GCA_937982385.1. GTDB lineage: Bacteria > Pseudomonadota > Alphaproteobacteria > Rickettsiales > UBA998 > CALJMC01. The sequence goes on from CALJMC010000048.1 coordinate 13,336, forward strand.
CACCGTCGCCTGCCCAGGTTATATTAAAACCCCCATGACCGATGTAAATGATTTCCCCATGCCGGGCATTATGGAGGCATCCTATGCCGCTGAAAAAATCGCCAATGCCATCGCCAACAATAAAGGACGCATAGCATTTCCGTTACCTATGCGCACCGTCATGTGGCTCGCCAACGCCCTCCCATCATCATGGGTCGATAAGCTTTTCTCGAAGCTTCCCAGCAAACCCGCGATGGATGCGTAAGTTAGCGTTTTAGTACTTCTTGTCGCCATGCTGGGGTTCGGGTTGCAGCTGCATCTACAATGTTATTCCATGCATCACTTATATTTTGTGTCGCTTTACTATCAAGCTCGTCGTCACTCATTAAAGCTGCGAGAGGTGTATGTAGCTGCATTACTGCTTGAGCAAGCACTGTGTCCTGATGTGTGGCTGCCCATGAGGATGTAGGAGCATTTAGTATTTCTGTGATAGTTTGTATTCTCTTATTTATCTCAAAGACGTTTTTTTCAGGCAATATGTTGAGAGCGTCTTGCAATGCACCTAGCTTGCTGAAGAGTATCGCAGAAAGCGATTGTACCGCGCCCGTTCCCGCAATTTGGGTGTTTGGGTCATCTCTTTCGTCTTGAATGCTGTTAAAGGTATTTATACACCGATTTAATGCTGCGCTTTCTGGGGCAGCTTCCATTGCAGCCTTCATCCCAAGCATGGCAGAAGAAATGCCGGACTCTTGGGTGATATAGTGCAGCCCATTGAACTCTGAGTCTGCAGGGTTTTCAATTGCATGTTTGGCGAGGGCGACGTCATCCCATATTGCATGATCATCTTCAAACCCTGCTGCTTTGAGCTGTGTTTCTAGTTTTTGAATGTGCTTATATATAGGGTCTTTTA
>CALJMC010000049.1 GCA_937982385.1 uncultured Rickettsiales bacterium
TCCCGATGATGATGACCGCAGCGGGTACAATTACCCCCGCAAAAGTGCTCGTTCTCGGCGCTGGCGTTGCAGGACTTCAAGCCATTGCCACCGCCAAACGCCTAGGCGCTGTAGTGTCCGCGTTTGATGTACGCCCCGCCGTCAAAGAACAAGTGGAAAGCTTAGGTGGCACCTTCGTTGAAGTCCCCTCTGATGCAGAAGATGGTGAAACGTCTGGTGGCTATGCAAAAGAAATGTCGGAAGACTATAAACGCAAACAATCTGAATTAATTGCCGAAACAGTCGCAAAACAAGACATCGTGATATGCACTGCACTTATACCTGGGCGCCCGGCACCGGAACTGGTTACCAAAGAAATGGTTTCTTCTATGAAAACAGGAAGTGTTATCGTCGATTTAGCCGCCATTGCAGGCGGAAACTGCAAAGCCACCAAAGCAGATAAGGTGACAACAGTAAACGGCGTAGACATTATCGGCTACACAAACATGCCATCACGTTGCGCAGTAGATGCAAGCCACCTCTACGCTCGCAACCTCTTCAACTTCGTATCGACATTGATGATGGATGACGAAGGAAAACTCGACGTAAAAGATGCCGATGAACTCATCCAAGGCACCCTCCTCACAAAAGGTGGAGCCATTGTAATGGAAGCATTTAAAACAGAAGGAGACGCAGCATGAGCGACGTATCAGAAAAACTGGGAATGTTAAGCGAGAAAGTAACTACGCTTACCTCCGAAACAGAAGGCTTGCGGGCGCAGCTTGCCGCTACCCAAGATGCTAGCGGCAACGACCCGTTCATCTTCCTGGTCGCCATCTTTATTCTCGCCTGCTTTGTCGGCTATTATGTGGTGTGGAAAGTTACACCAGCGCTTCATACCCCGCTGATGTCCGTGACCAATGCTATCTCAGGCATCATCATTGTCGGCGCTATGGTTGCACTGGGCCCAGAATCGGGTGATGGCTTCGGACGTGTCCTCGGATTCATCGCCGTCGTCATCGCCTCCATCAATATTTTCGGCGGATTTGTCGTCAGCCAACGTATGTTGGAAATGTATAAGAAAAAAGAAAAAGGAGCTAACTCATGACCTCCACAGCACTTATCCTCTACCTCATAGCCTCCGTGCTATTCATCCTCGCGCTGCGCGGACTGTCCTCGCCTGAGACCGCCCGCAGAGGCAACAGTTACGGCATGGTCGGCATGGCAATCGCTGTGCTTACAACCCTGCAACACCCTGCGATTGACTCATATGGCTGGATAATTATTGCCATCGCAATTGGTGGAACAATTGGTACACTCATCGCCAAGAACATCAAGATGACGCAAATGCCGCAACTGGTTGCAGCGTTTCACTCACTCGTTGGTTTGGCTGCGGTGTTCATCGCAACGAGCGCCCTACTCTCTCCTGAGAATTATGGCATTGGAACCATCGGAAACATTGGCGGCGCAAGCTTGTTCGAGATGAGCCTAGGCTCCGTTATTGGTGCAATCACCTTCTCTGGTTCTGTCATTGCCTTTGCAAAATTGCATGGCGTCATGTCTGGTACACCAATTCGCTTCCCTAAACAGCATCTGTTGAATGCTATTATTGGTGTGTTGATTGTGGTGCTGCTCATTAGCTTCATCAATACAGGCTCGCTCACAACTTTCATCATTATGACAGCTCTCGCATTCCTCATTGGCTTCTTGCTCATCATCCCAATTGGTGGCGCAGATATGCCTGTGGTTGTCTCCATGCTTAACTCCTATTCAGGATGGGCAGCAGCAGGCATTGGCTTCACACTCGGAAACTTAGCCCTCATCATCACAGGGGCTATTGTCGGTGCATCAGGTGCTATTCTCAGCTATATCATGTGCAAGGCGATGAATCGTTCCATTATCAATGTAATCTTTGGTGGATTTGGCTCAGAGGCCGAATCATCAGCGGGTGCATCAGGAGAAGTTGATGACCGACCGGTCAAATCAGGCAGTGCAGATGACGCCGCTTTCTTGCTCAAAAATGCAAGCTCAGTACTTATCGTGCCGGGATATGGCATGGCAGTCGCACAAGCACAGCATACCCTGCGTGAAATGGGCAGCTTGCTCGAAGAAGAAGGCGTGAAAGTCCGCTATGCGATTCACCCTGTCGCCGGTCGTATGCCGGGTCATATGAATGTATTGCTCGCTGAGGCGAATGTTCCCTATGACGCGGTGCATGAGCTAGATGACATCAATAATGAATTTGCAAAAACCGATGTCGCCTTCGTGATTGGCGCAAATGACGTTACCAACCCCGCCGCCAAAACAGACCCACAAAGCCCCATCTATGGCATGCCTATTTTGGACGTTGAAGCATCAGGCACAGTACTCTTCCTCAAGCGCGGCATGTCAGCAGGCTATGCAGGTGTGCAAAACGAACTCTTCTTCCGCGACAACACCATGATGCTCTTCGGCGATGCCCGCGACATGACAGAAAACATCGTTAAGGCGTTGAAGGATTAGTGGTTTTTTAATCAATTTATGATGTAATCTAGCATTATCAATAATCGCTAGGTTACATTATGAACGATTCTGCACCTCAGAATATAGACTTCTCTCAGCATTATGACACCCATATTGCGCCTCATATAGAGGCATTTGAAACTCAGCGCATTGAAGGTCTGGCGACCATCAAAAGCCGTAAAGCTATGATGAGCGCCCTATGGATTTTTATAATATGTGCATTTATTGCCATTCTAAAACTCACATCATTTGAAATTGAAAATTGGCGTA